>CAMCZE010000011.1 GCA_945885655.1 Bacteriovorax stolpii
CTTCAGTATTTTACGATCGCACAAATACCGATCATAAAAACCTTTCCCTCTCCCCAGTCTTGATCCCTGAAGATCAAAACCAATTCCTGGAATCAGTGCCCACTGCGGCTCCACCTGATGATAAGGCCGACTCAACCAAGTTGATCCTTTAGGCAAACCTTCCGGTATGGCAAACTCCATATTACCGTCAGTCAAAATTGGATAGGCCAGGTTCACCGGAACCTTGTGTAAAAGTTCCTGGTAAACTGGTGCTATTTCAACCTTAAACGGCAAATAAGCGGCACCAACTTGACCTTGTAATTCAGGAAATACGCTGAAGACGTTAACGATTTGATCCGTAAGGGAGCGGTTCAACGACTGGATATCGATCTGAGCGAGTAACGAAAGCTTCTCAAGAATATTCTTTCGAAAAGTTTCTTTATTCACATCAATTCGCTTCAAAACTCACAGCTTGCAGGGCCGTCTCAAGAGATTCTTCAAGTTTGAGGATGTTTTTTTTATACTCATCTTCAATCTGCATTTTTTCCGTCGCCATCTTGAGTGCTACAAGAACGGCAACATCAGTATCTCTAAGCGACGGACGGCTAGTCTTAAGTGCTTCAACTTCAGCACAAATAAGATCCAGCACTGCCTTCGCAATGTGACTATCGTTTTGTTCCGGCCGGTACTTTACCTTACAACCTAAAACATTAAACTCGGTTTCCTGACTCGTTTGGGTCATGATAATAAGGTAGGCTTAAGAGTGAAAAAAGTCAATGAAGCCGAGTGTTTATGTGCTCGGTAAACCCACTAAGGTTTTGAGATACAAATCAAGATCAAAGAGCTGTAAATCATCTACTGTTTCACCAACTCCGATATAGGTTATTGGCACTCGAAGTTGATCAACGATTCCTACAGCACTTCCAGCTTTGGCAGATCCATCACATTTTGTGAAAATGATTCCAGTGAGTTGAAGAGCTTTATGAAATTCCTGGGCCTGTTTAAGCGCATTCTGGCCAGTAATTGCATCAAGAACGAGTAGCACTTCTTGAGGAGCTTCTGTATTGATTTTAGACATGACTCTTTTGGTTTTTATAAGTTCATCCATTAAATTCTGATTGGTATGAAGTCGACCGGCCGTGTCAATTAAACAATAATCATAATTCTCGCTAAATGCCTTGGCGACTGTGTCATATGCCACACCGCTCGGATCAGCACCATCTTTAGCTCGAACCATATCCACCCCGGCCCTCTCACACCAAACTTGTAATTGATCAACGGCTGCCGCTCGAAAAGTATCACAGGCCCCTACAATAACTTTGGCCCCTTGGGATTTAAGTTTTGTGGCCAATTTTCCAATCGTCGTTGTTTTACCTGCACCATTGACTCCCACGATCATGAAAACACGAGTTTTCTTTTCCACGGGATTAAAATCAAAGACATCTTTACGAATATGCTCTTGAACTGATTCCATCTTGTCTTTCATGAAGCCAAAAACAAGTTTTGAAATTTCATCTGCAGACTTTCCCTTTCCATCCTTTTCAAGCTTCATCAAAAGTTCTTGAACTAGGCCAGTTGGGATATCAGCAGTATAAAGAACTTCTTCAATTTCATCTAAGTCTGGAGCTGGTCCTGCAAACAGCTGCCCAATTTTTCCCCAAACCTCTGAACGTGATTTTTCCAAACCTAACGAAAGTCTATCTGACCAGGTAGTTTTCGGAACAGAAATTTCAGTTTTTTTCTCAACAGGTTTTAATTCTGGTTTTTGAATAGGAGAAAGTAATTTTTTCTTTTTAAAAAGGAAAAATAAAGCTGAAACGACAGCTACGACAATAATGCCGCTAACAAAAACTTCAATATTTTCTAACGTATAAGTTTGTAAATCCATGACTCTCTCATACCAATTCTTAAGCCTTAAAGTAAAGTCTCAAGAACTCCCAAATCATAGATGCTGTGGCTCCCCATAATAGATGGGTTTTTTGATTTGCTTCTAAAGGAAAATAAAATCCAGACCGGATAGTATGAAACATCACGGGAGATTTTTCATATCCGTTACGCCAAGCAAATTCCCAATTTCCTTCCTGTGTCAACTCTTGCCAAGGATATGCAAGAATCTCATCCCACTCGCCATTACTTTTTGCTTCATGAAGAAACTGCGCAGTAGAAATTTTAAGTTCGGCCATAACTGGAATAATGGGTTGAAACCTCGCCGTCAAAACGACCGGCAAATAACCTAAAAAAGCAATACTATTTCGTGAGAAAGAAGTTTCTTCTTCGTACTCACGCTGAACGACTTCCCAGGCATTAAGCTCGATTTCTTTTTTATGTCCACCTACAAATGCCATTTGCCCAGCGTAAGTGGGCATGAGTTCTGAGCGTTTAATAAGAAAAACATGTTCTTTGTTACATAAAAAAAGCACGGCACCTTTCCACTCATCAGGGAGAAGAGTATGCTCAGTTTGAAGAATATTTTTTATGCGGTGAAATTCCATGCGTAGACGTTACCAGTTTGAATTAATTCAGAATATCCGGAACTATTTCACAGAACAAGGTTTTTTAGATGTTCTTACTCCTCCAGCGGTTGAAAACCCTGGCATGGAAGTTCATATCCATCCCTACCAACTTCACTCGGTTAATAAGAAAAAAAATGAATTATTATATCTTCACACTTCCCCAGAGTTCTGTTTAAAAGAACTTCTCGCTTCTCCCGAAGAAGATCTAGATAAAATATTTTCTCTCTCCTATTGCTTCAGAGATGAACCAAACTCCCCTATTCACCGGTCACAATTTATAATGCTTGAATGGTATCGTAAGCATGAACGTTACGAAAAGATTATGGAAGATGTTCAGGGTCTCATTAACCACTGTATAAAAAACTTTTCTCTTCCGTCGAAAATAAAACAAGTTGTTTTCCACAAAATGACCATGCAGGAACTTTTCCAAGAAGAGCTAGGTATCGATATCTTAAATTATCTTGATATTCTATCAATTAAAGAACTGCTTAAAAACTTTCCCGATGTTCCGGTTCCTGAAGCTCAGCTTGAATGGGACGATTATTTTTTCCTTTTATACTTAAATATGATTGAACCTCATCTCACAAAGTACCCACTCCTTCTTTTGTATGAGTTCCCTGCCCCACTTAGTGCACTCTCCACTCTCAAAAAAAATGATTCGCGTGTGTGTGAACGTTTTGAAGTTTACATAAATGGAGTAGAACTCTGTAACTGCTTTAATGAATTAACCGACGCGAAAGAACAAAAAAAGCGATTTGAGTAACAAAACCGACTCAAACAAAAACTTTATCACTACACTTTACCAACACCTCACAAATTCTACGACACAATCGACAAAGGACTCCCTCCGTCTGCAGGTATCGCTTTAGGAGTAGAAAGACTTCTCTACTCCCTGTTTGATGTAGAAAACCCATTTTTTTATTGAATCTGCTGAAGTCCGTTCATCACTGCGTGAAGTTTAATAATAAATTCAGACTTGATTTGCTGAATGGGCATATTTTTGGCCCACTGATAATGAAATAAACTTGATGTATTTTTTCTGACATCATCACTTAAAAAATCAGGGTACTTCGATGCCATTTCTTCTGAAAACACGGCATACCAGCGATAAAGAAGATCCAAATCTTTGGTCTCAAAATATTCCATAAGATCCAAACCTTTCTCTGCAAAAATTCTTTTTAAAGAATAAAGATTAAGACCATCAAGAGATTCTTTCTTAAAAGTCTCATTAAATATCTTCTGACTGATCGTAAGAGAAAAATCGACCAACTTCGCTGATGGCTTTTCGGCCATCCCTTCTAAGGCCGAGTACACCTCATCAAGCACAAGGGCCTGATAAATTCCTTCTCTTGATCCACCTTGGTCCAAAGTGTTAAGCCAATTAGAGAGATCCTCATCTTTAACCTGAGTTTTACGAGTCACCTCAAATAATTCTTGAATGAATTTATAATCAAACTGTCTTTTTTTATCATTTGGTAAACGATCATACTCTGTTGGATCTTTTACTTTTTTTGTATAAGTTCCAATATCAGTCGCTTTTTTTGTTTGAATAGGAATATCAGGCATCGTGACTTCAGGAGCATTATTCTCTTCAGGTGCAGGCCCTAACAGTTTGTTTCCCCAATCTTGTCCTAAAAAACTTCTGATAGTCGTTTTCCAAGATGGTTCGGCCGCCGAAGCATTAAAAACGAAAACAAGACCGAGTATAACTATCAAGATTTTCACAACCAACTCCCTGAAATCAAATTAAGATGGATATTTAACATCTTACACTGGAGTTTCTTACCACGGTAGGTACATCCACTAAATTAATTTAAAATTGATCTCAGGAGCCTCTATGTTTAAAAACTTATTTAAAAGAAAAAATACCGTCGAAGACCTCATCATCAATCTCCATCAACAGATGGATCTTCGTTTCAAAGAAGTTTCAGCACAGATAAAAGAAGTGGAACTGGGACTGGCCCAGATGGAAACAAAACTTCTGACAAAGGATTTAAAAGACAAACAGGCCTACGGTCTTCTTCACTACAAACTTCATGAAACTAAAAATCAGACGCTGCAAGATGAAATTAAAGATTTAAAAAAAGCACTCACCAAAAACAAGATGGATCTCAAAGATCACTAGAACAAGTCATCGTACTTTAAACCAAAACGGATTCTGCCCTGATAGGTATCCTTATTCGCATGAGGACCTATGACTTCGCTGTACATTGATTTGAGCCAGGGATCTTGAGGATTAAGTTCTATGGCCCTTTTTAATTCCGCAATAGCACCACTTTTATTGCCGCTCTTCCAGTAAGCCCAGCCTAACATTTCATGGGAGTAATAATCATTGGGATCTTTAGCTATCATCTCTTTCATGTAGTTACTGATGCGCTCTGGTTTTAGACCAGTTTTAAGCACCATTCTTAAATCATGAGAATTTTTTTCGTCTAGGATTCCTGCATCAATACGTGCCAAAACTTCTTCAGCCACTGCGTCTGGATTTTTTTTCACCCTCTCAACTTCGGCGATCACTTTAGTCATGACCCACAATCGTTGAATAGCTTTTGAGTCATTCATATCCATCAGTTTACTTGCGAGTTCTTGAAGTTTTTTAAAATCTGGTTCAGGTTTACTAAATTCACTTATGATCATATCGGCCAGTTCTTCTTGATTTGCAGGATCCAAGATGTCCTGTGAACGAATAAGGGATCTCAACATCACTAGATTCATCTCACACATGGGCTTTGAAAACTCTTTGCCAAAACATGCTTTTTTAAGTTGTTCTAATCTTGATGAGAAGGCCACGTTATTACAACTGTCCACTTCTGGAAGGGAAACTTCATCTTGTAAAACTAAATCAGATCGTGAAAAATCCAATTCATCTAAAATGTTTAAAAGGTTTGAACATCTTTTATCTAAAGCCGCCTGTCCAGAGGAGACGCTGTCCAAAACAATCTTCTGCCGAGGACCTAAAAATAGTTTTTTAGAATTAAGAGTTTTCACAGTGGCTCTAGGAGTTTCTTTATTTGTAAAAAAGAAAACTCCCACGGCCACTGCAGCGATTAAAATAAAAATGTATCTTTTCATAATTAAGAGATAGTAACGATTCTTCCAACAAGATCATAATCAAGAACTTCAGTGATCTCAACTTTAACAATGTCTCCGGCCTTAGCGACACCGTCGTTGATAATAACTTTCCCATCGATATCTGGAGCTTGACCAGCATGACGCCCCTGAAGAAGAAGATCTGTTTCTTCGTGGTGTCCCTCAACCAAAACATCGATCACTTTACCTAAATAGTCTTGATTAAGTTCACGTGCAATTTCTCTTTGAGCTTCATAAAGTTTTTCGAAACGTTCATCAATAACTTCTTGAGAAACTTTATTCTTAAGACGAACGGCAGGTGTACCTTCTTCATCTGAATATTTAAAGACTCCAAGGTGATTAAAACGAGCTGTAGTGATCCCACGAAGAAGTGCTTCAAAGTCTTCTTCTGTTTCACCAGGAAAGCCGACGATGATTGAAGTTCTAAGAACGATGCCTGGAATCTTCTCACGCAGAGTTTGAATTTTCTGATGAATGACCTCTTCGGTCACACGACGATTCATACGTCTAAGAACTCCGTCTGCAAAATGCTGAACAGGCATATCAAGATACTTGGTGATCTTGGTTGATTTTGACATAAGATCCATAACATCTTCAGTAAGGTCATCAGGATAAAAATAAAAGACTCTAATCCAATCAATTCCTTGGACTTTTTCTAAACGAGAAAGAAGCTCGTATATCATCGGATTCTTACCTTCTTGTTTCCCTCCACCGGCAAGATCAACAGCGTAGTCAGAGAAGTCTTGTGAGATCAGGTTTAACTCACGCACCCCTGTAGAGGCCAGCTGCTCGGCTTCAGCAACCAGAGAGTCAACAGAACGAGAACGAAGTTTTCCGCGAAGAGTAGGAATAATACAGAAAGTACAATTTCTATTACAGCCTTCTGAAATTTTAAGCCAGGCCATATAGTATGGGGATGTATTAAGTCTTGGATCAAATTCTGTATGGATATAACGGGGAATTTCTACAAATGATTTTTTTTCAAGTTTTCCTTCCTCCATTGCGCGAAGGAGAGGAACAATTTTATTGTACTCACCTGTACCGATAAACATATCAACTTCAGGCATTTCATTTTCAAGTTCATTTGAATAACGTTGGGCCATGCAACCAGACATAACTAGTGCCTGGCATTTTCCATTTTCTTTATGCTCAGCTAAACCTAATACTGTTTCAATAGATTCAACTTTTGCAGCTTCAACAAATGAGCAAGTATTAACGATAATGACTTCTGCATCTTCTGGAGTCTGTGCGATTCTGAAGCCATCTAATTTTAGATGGCCAAGCATGACTTGTGAGTCTACTAAGTTTTTTGAACATCCAAGCGATGTGAAGAAGATGGATTTCTCCTGAAATTTTTTAGGCTCTAGATTCATGAAGTCACCTGTTTTTAGCGTGTTATGTTGGGCTGTTTTAGAGGATTACACCAGAAAAGTCATTAAGATACGCCATTCCTGTAAAAAGGTGAGGATTCAAACACTTAATATTACATACGAAAAATAGTGTATTAGATTAAGTTCCCATGGGTATTCAAATAATTAAGAGATTTAACCTCTTTGGGGTTGAGTTTGTAATATAATAAGAACTCACGTGTTTTTTAAAGAGTTTTAAAAATGGGTTATATTAGAAAAGGCTTCAGCAAAGTTAAACCAACACTTGGGAACCTACAAAAAATTGTTTTTTGGGGCCTAGTCTTTTTTTTTGGATCAACCATTGGAACTGTGATTCTACTAAAATGGTTCCCTGTCATCTCAACTCCTCTCGTAATTCTTAGATCTGCCGAATATGCGATGGAAGGGAGATGGGTTTCCATTCATAAAGACTGGGTACCCCTCGAAAATATCTCTGTCCATTTACAAAAAGCTGTTATTGCTTCAGAGGATCCCAAATTCCTGTCTCATAATGGTTTTGATTTTGGCGCTATCGCGAAGGCCCTTGATGCAAATAAAAAACGAAAAGTGAAGATGGGTGCATCTACAATCACACAACAAACTGCAAAAAATGTTTTTCTCTATCCTTCACGAACTTACATTCGTAAGGGCCTTGAAGCTTATTTCACTGTTTTGATCGAAACGTTCTGGGATAAAAAAAGAATCTTAGAAATATATCTGAATGTAATTGAACTTGGCCCAGGGATTTATGGCGCTGAAGCTGCTTCCCAATATTATTGGAAAAAAACAGCTGAAAAAATGACGGCCGGGGAAGCACAGCTTTTTGCTGCGATTCTTCCTAATCCAAGGAAGTGGAATCCAAAAAAGCCTACAAACTTTGTTTTACGTCGAAGAAGTTTTATTCAACGAAATTTGATTCTGTTGGGAAGCTCTTACTTCAAACCTTTACTGATCACTCAGCTCTAGTCTTTTAAGTAAAAACAGCCCACAGATTGTTTATTACGAAGTGAGGCATTGAGAACCATGAAGGCAACTTCAACTCCGTTGCGAAGGCCAATAAGTTCATCATGCAGCTGAGCATGTTTATAGAATTTAGAAATCTCATCTTGAAGCTCAATAAACATGGCACGTGCTCGGTTAAGTCTGTTTTGCGAACGAGACAACCCAACATAGTTCCACATAGTTTGTTTTAAAGTCATCTGATCTTGAGCAACCAAGGCCAAATCAATTTCTTCTTCTCCTAAAGTCCAATCTTTAATTTTGTCCAGTTGATAGGCCTTCATCTCATGGACATAACCGAGAATATCCTCAGCAGCAATATATCCCCAGGTCAAACCTTCAAGTAAAGAGGTGGAGGCCAAACGGTTGGCACCATGAAGACCAGTACAGGCCACTTCTCCTACAGCATAAAGACCCTTAAGATTTGTTCTGCCTTTAAGATCCGTTTTCACTCCCCCACATGTATAATGTGCAGCAGGAACCACAGGGATTGACTCTTTGGTCATATCGACTTTATTTTCTAAGCAATAAGCATTAATCGTAGGAAAACGAGTTTTTAAGTAATCCGCATTTTTATGAGTAATGTCTAAATAAACACAGTCTTCTTTTTCGGCAATCATCTCTTCAAGAATGGCCCGTGAAACAACGTCACGTGGAGCAAGCTCTTCATCTTCATGATATTTTTTCATGAAAGCTTGTCCCTTAGAATTAATTAATCGTCCACCTTCGCCTCTGACTGCTTCGGAAATTAAAAATCGTCTATGAGAAGAACGGTTGTAAAAGGTTGTAGGATGAAACTGGATAAATTCCATATTCGTCGAATAGGCACCCGCTCTATGCGCCATGGCATGACCGTCTCCACGAGCGCCTTCAGCATTTGAATGGTGAAGATAAAGAGCACCAATTCCACCAGTCGCAAGGATGGTTATATTTGAAATAATTTTTCTCACTTCATTTTTATTCTGATCTAAAACATAAGCCCCAAGAACCTGACTCTCCTCATATCGTTGAACAATCTCTGTCCCATGATGGTTTGGAGTAATTAAATCAATTGCCGTATGTGAAGTTAAAAAAGTAACAGTAGGAAACTTATTTGTATCGGAGAGATAGTTTAGAAGTGAAATCTGAATCGCTTTACCAGTCATGTCCCCATTATAAATAATACGGTCACGAGAATGTGCAGCTTCTTTGGTGAACAATAGTTCACCTTCAGCATCTTTTGCAAAATCCGTATTCGACTTATGTATAAGAATCTCATCAATAATATCGGCTGAACGTGAGGAAAGAATTTTTGCTGCTTCCATGTTTGATGTAAATGCAGAAGCTTTAGAAATATCACGAACCAGATCTTCTTGATCATTAAGATCTTTTGGACTGTAAATGATTCCGCCCTGGGCCCAAAATGTATTTGTAAGTTCAGGTCTTTTTTCTCTAGTCACAATAGTGATCTTAAGATTTTTTTCAGCAAGTTTAATAGCGGCAGATAATCCAGATATTCCGGATCCAATAATAAGTACATCTGTATTAAAATCTTTCATATTGCCTTGTATTTTAGTGACAGGTCAACTCGAGGCGCTGAGTGTGTGAGTGCTCCAATACTCAAGGCATCCACACCAAGGATAAAATAATCCTGAAGAGTTGAAAGCTTAAGACCTCCAGAAACTTCGTAAACCATTCCAGTTTTTTTTAACTTCACAGCTTCTTCAATTTTGGCCGGTGTAAAGTTATCCAACATTACGTGAGTCACACCTAATTCAATGGCCTCGTCTAATTCTTTGAGATCATGTATTTCGGCAATGATGTTATTGTAAAAAGCTCCCTGACCTTTAAAAAAGTCTAAAGCACCCTTTAAACCACCTAATGAAGATTTATGATTATCTTTAATCATCCATACATCGGTTTGACCCAGACGATGATTAAATCCACCACCAACTCTAACAGAGTATTTTTCTAAAGCTCGAAGCCCCGGAGTGGTTTTTCTTGTATCAAGAATTTTGATTTGATATTTCTTGGCAAGCTCCACATGGGCCCTTGTATAAGTGGCCACAGAACTACCATGTTGTAATAAATTAAGGGCCAATCTCTCACCTGTTACAGCATGAGCAAAAGGAAGTGCTTTTTTAAATGTGATGACTTCTCCAGAAGCAAAGGACTTGCCTTCAAACTGTCTTAAAAAAAGAAGGTCTTCTACATCTATTCCCAAGGAATTAAATGTAGCAATAAAATAATCAACCCCGGCCAAAACAAGCGGAGACTTTATTTTAAGCTCTAGGCTCACGGCATGAGTCGGTAAGCTCTTCGTATAATGAAAATTTCTTTGGATGTCGTCTTCATCCAACCAGGTTTTTATTTGCGGAATAAGACTCATTAGTGCCAGATCCATCATGACTGGTAGATATAACTTTTTGACCGATAGGGCAAGAGAATCCAGTTAGCGCCCTTAGTCGATAACTTAGTTATTTCTAGTGTTTACAACTTCAGACCTTGGCACTCATCATGAACCTCTTTCCGTATGAATCGTTTATGGCTTATTGGAATTTTAATGATCTCCTTTTTCCTTTTGGCCGTCCTTAAACACAAGGAAGTGAGTTCATTGCGGACTTATTTTAAGTCCTCACGCCTGATTAAATTACAAAAATTCAACGAAGCGAAAGTAGGTAAATCACTAAAGGATCAGGAACTACTCGAACTCTGGGAATCCATGCTCACAGGCAGATCTGCCCCTTTATCAAGATGGATGAAAAATCGTTATCAAGTTTTAGGCCTCAACCATATTTTTACTCCATCAGGATTTCATTTAAGTGCTGTCTTATGGCCACTAATGAAGGTGTTCCAAACTTCACGCACCCAATTCATCATACTTGCCCTTGTCAGTTGCGGGATTTTGTTTTTGCCAGGATTTATGGCGCTAAAAAGAATGTTATTAATAAAAGTTCAGCAAAAAATATTTGGACTAAAAACAGGTTTTGCCTTGGCCCTCGTAATTGATGTTCTTTTTGGCAACTTTCAAGAATCACCACTGAGCTTCAGTTACAGTTTTCTTTTTCTTGGAATAATCTATTCCGGCGTCAAAGGTATTGGGCTGGTTTTTTGGTTTTTTATCGCTCAGATGATCCTCGCTTTATTCCAAGGAAATCTCGTTTCACCTCTATTAATTTTAGTTTCACCCATTCTCAATTTCATTTTTGCCATCATGATGCCAGCACTTTTTATTTTGGCGATTCCTCTCGCCTCATGGCAGGTTCTCTGGGGACTTAAAATCTTAACATTTTTACAATACTGTGTGGATCTCTCTGCCCAAGTGGTTAACTACATACCCTTCTGGGAAATTCATTTTGGCATGCTTATTCTCACGTCACTTTTTTTATTTAAACATTTTAAAATTTTTCTTCTCCTGATGCTCTTTCTGTCCAATTCACTAAACCTGGACCTCAACAAAGCCCCTGGTCTAACAAGTTATGAATTTAAGCCACAAGGATCAATTATTAAATTTGTGAGTAAAACCGAAAGTGATTTGATTTATTATAGTGATGGGAAGTGTGAAAGAAAATTGATTCGAGGATTTTGGTGGGAAAAGTGCTCCCCTAAGAAGAGGAGCACATATCGAAAAAAAATTAAGAAACTTTTACATCTTTAAGCAAATTTTGAAATGTTTTCTCTTCGCGGATAGAATACATCAAGTTACGCTTAACATTTTCGTTACTCTTATAAAACTTTATAATCTCTTCCTTCGCCATTCCTGATTCAGCAACCATCTCTTCGATTTTGACATCAAGATCAGCATCAGTAGATTCAACGTTGTATTTTTTTGCCAATTTATCAAGGATCAGACCTGAACGAACTTGAAAAAGAGCTTTTTTAGTAACATCTTCATCCCAACGCTCAAAGTAAAGACTGATCATTTGGTCATTAAAACCTTGTTGCTTTAAAGTGCGACCAAGCTCTTGTCTAACGCTTTCTTTTTGATCATCAACAAGAGCCTTAGGAACTTCGAATGTGTTTTCTTCTATAAGCTTCTCAAGAATTTGTTGTTGAAGTTTTGATGTCACTTCACGTTTTTTCTGTGTCGCCATACGTTTTTTATTTTTCTCACCGAAATCGGCAACAGATTCAAAACCAAATTCTTTTGCTAACTCGTCAGTAAGCTCTGGAAAGTTTTTTTGTTTGATCTCAAGAAGTTCAACATGGAAAACGACTGGCGCATTTTTAAGATCTGCTTCATGATAGTCCGCAGGGAAAGTCACTTTAATATCTTTCTTTTCACCTTTTTTCATTCCAATCATCCCGTCTTCGAATCCTGGGATAAATTGACCAGAGCCCATTTCAAGCATGTATTCTTCTGCCTTCATGTTTTCAGGTTTTGTTCCATCAGCTTTTTCGCCTGCAAAGTTGAAAACTGCACTATCACCTTTTTTAAGAACAGCTGTTTCATCTTTTACTTCCACAACTTCTGCCTTCGAAGAAAGATAGTTTTTCTTCAAAGTTTCGAAATCTTCTTCAGAAACTTTCTCTGAATCTTTTTTAAAGGTTAGTTTTGAAAAATCTTTGAGTTCAAAATCAGGAATGATTTCGACTGTAGCTTCGAAAGCAACAGATTTATCAGATTCATATTTTGTATTACCGAATTGGGGGTGACCAACAGTACGGATATTTTCTTTTTTAATAGCATTAAAATACTGCTCAGAAACAAAACGATATAAAGCATCGTTTTCAACCTGTGGTCCAAACATTTTTTGTACCATCTCTAGGGGCGCTTTCCCTTTACGAAACCCTTTTAGGTTTGAAGTCTGTTGTTTTGCAACAAGGGATGCTTTAATTTCTTTGCTAAGATCTACTTTGTCGAAATTAAAAACTAATTTTTTTGTACAGCCGTTAACATTTTGAATCGTATAAGACATAAAAATCTCTCTTTTCTCGAGTGAAAAATTGAATAAAGTTTTCTAACACAATAGCGTCAGAAGTCAATTTATAGAGATCTTTTTTAATAATTAACGCGAACCATATATAGGCCCTCAGGAGGCGCTACTGGGCCTATTCTATGTGTCTTAGGCGCGCTAAGCGATGCACCAAACTCTTGTATTGAAACTTTCCCGCGCCCCACATTCCATAAAGCACCCATAAGTAAACGAACCATCTGCTTCAGAAATCCATTTCCGATAATTCTAAAAACGTAATGCTCAGGCAACATTCCCCAGTTACCTTGAGAAACTTCCAAGATCTCACAATCAAAAATCGTTCGAATGTTTGAACTCACCTCAGTTCCTTCACAAAAATAATTAATAAAGTCGTGCTGACCTTTAAGAAGCAAACATGCCTCCCGCATTTTTTCGATATTTAGTTCAAAAGGATGATTTACAATTAAATCATTTTGAAACGCTGTAAACGTACGCTTGCAAGTGAAACGATAGTGGTATTCTTTGGAGTTGGCATGAACTGTAGGGAAAAATTCTTCTGTAGAAATCTCACCTTGAAGAACTCGAATATCATTAGGTAAATTTACGTTTAAAGCCTTTACAAGATTTTCTGGAGCAATAGTTAGAGGAATTGATACTTTTGCTACCTGGCCTAAAGCATGGACTCCAGAATCAGTTCTACCGGCCCCCATACTTTTCACACTCTGGGATTTTGAAATCACGCTTAAGGCTTTATTGATCTCACCTTGCACTGTAAGTCCCGCCGACTCCGGCTGAACCTGCCAACCCAAATACCGAGTACCTTTATATTGAACGATAAGTCGGTAATGCTGAATCACTTTGGAGAAGCTTCTACATCATTCTCTTCTTCTTTCCATTCAAAGATGCCTTCAAACTTCTTACGATGAGTAAGAAAATATAAAAGAGAAGCGACAACATAAAGAGTAATGATAAATGGGATCATAACTTCTTCATAAATAAACAAGGAAGCTATGATAAGAAAGATGATCATAAGAACTTGTTTTTTGTGTTTTCTTACCCAGTCAGAATTTTTAAAACTTGGAAAAGGGATGTTAGAAATCATAAGAGCAGCATAAAAAGCCAAATAACCAATTGTTAGTGGTTTATAGTGGACGATCTCAGGCAAATTAATAGAAATCAAAATCATGCTGACTACGGCTGTGGCCCCACCTGGAATTGGTAAACCTTGGAAATAATCTGACTTTACCTTATCAATATTTGCATTAAATCGTGCCAATCTTAAAGCACCACAAAGCATAAAGAAAAAAGCTGCTACCATTCCTGGTCTTCCAGCATCAGCTAAAAATCTAAAATAATAAACAATCGCAGGCGATACACCAAAAGAAACAAGATCACTCATTGAGTCGAACTGTTCACCAAATGATGATTGGGTATTGGTCATTCGTGCAATTCGTCCATCTACACTATCAAAAATAGCTCCTAAAACGATGAACATACAAGCTTTATAAAACTCGCCCTGAAAACCAAAAAGAATAGCAATGAATCCGCAGGCCATATTAAGGGCCGTAAATGTGTTCGGTAAAAAGAACGCCCAACGGCGATTTTCAAGCAACATGGTTTTTCCTTATTTAACATCTTTTATGGCAGCAATCACCGTTTGACCAGGGATCACATTTTCATTTTCGTGAACTAAAATATCACTATTTTCTGGGACGTAAATGATCAAAGTACCGCCGAAAGGATAATATCCAAAACAAGCTGCGCCACGTCCACGATCTCCAGACTTCAACCAAACAACCGGTCGAACACCATTTTTACAGTCTACAAATCTTAAGAGTGAACGAGTTTGGTTTCGAGAAGACAAAATGAGATCGGTATGGGCAACCTCATCTATTGGGCGATAAAAAACGTGTGGTTCACTGTATCTTGGAATACATATTCCAGCATTGGCCTTGAGGTAACTCACCTCCCCTGATGTTGGAAGGTAAAGACCCTTGTTATCAACACCTGAGATTGCCAAACGAATCTCGTGACCTCTTTTTTTGTCTTCAAAGGCCTCAATGTCTCTGCGGATGGAACGAACTTGTCCATAAACTGGAGACAAGTAAAGCTCGCCATCTGATTTTACTGTTTCTCTGAATGGAATAGTCACCTTTCTAAAAAGAAGGCCTGCTCCACCGACCAAAATCATAACAAAAAAATTAGTGCTTAAGGAAAAATGAGTAAGTGCATATAAAAGAAATAAAAATAGTGCATAAGTGATCATGGATGGCAAAAAGAAAAAACGACTCATACACTAACCCGAAACTCATCTTCTGGTGCTCTAAAATAATAAGAATCTTGTTTCATTTTACAAATCACAAGACGCTCAAATATTTCGCGAGGATATTTTTTCAGAAGATCGTAAGACATAGAGAAGTCTTTAGTAAGATCAAGTGAGTGTTTATCCATCGCTGATTCCGTATGAATAAAAAGTTTCTTCACATCGCCAAGCTTGGCTTCTAATTCTAAAGTGGTAACTAAGACATTCCTCGTTTCGTCCTTGTTCCAATGATGAAAGAAGTACTCTCCCCTGTAAGCTTTTGTTAACCAAGAACCCTCTTCTACACCGCACCATTTTGGCAAATCATAAGAATAAAATGAATAATGAGGAATACCAAAGAATTCAAACACATCTGCTAACCCTTCAGACAAACGAAGACCTGTATAAAAACCTGGGCCAGCAACACTGATCACTGCTTTAAGATCTATGGCCTTTAGATTGTTATTCTTGAGTAAAGTAAAAGCTTCTTTTTGCAAAATCGTAGAAGCTTTTTTCCCCGTGAAATGTTGAAAATGTTGCCAACTGAAGTCATCATCCAGAATACCTAAAGTGATATCATAGGTTGAATCAACAAATAGAATACTCAAAGTTTAAAATAACCTCGTAAAGTCATTAAATAAAGCAACAAAGATGAGGAAGAAGAGCACTGAAACTCCTAATCTTTGAGCTATTTCTAATTTTCTTTTTGAAAGTGGCCCACCATTAAATGTTTCAAAAACAAGAAACATAATATGTCCGCCATCCAAAACAGGAATTGGAAAAAGATTGATAACACCAAGATTAATCGAAATAATGGCCATTAACCTAAAAAACATTGAAAGACTAATGTTAAGAGAATCAGAAGCGACCTTACCAATCGCTAATGGGCCACCAATGTTATTCAATGAAACTTCACGAGTGATTAATTTTTTATAACCACTAAAAGTTTTAACAATGCCATCCCAAGTTCTTGTGAATGCCCCTGTGATGGCCGCTCCAATATTATCTGCCTTAGCAATGACAAGTTTAGGTTGAATATATTCAACAGCACTCTCAATACCAATAATTTTCGTTTTTTTACCCTCAGCTTCTTTTATCTCAGGAATAAGTTTTTTTACTACAAGGATCCCCTTAGAGAGAACTCCCAACGTAATCTCTGCTCCATCTTTTAAGCCTTGCAGGCCATTACGAAGATCTTCAAAATTCCTTAAAGGTTTTCCGTCCAAAGTAACTAAGATGTCACCCATTTTTATTCCAGCCTTGTCAGCAGGAGAAGAAAGAACAACGTTCTTTACACCCAAATCTAAAGGATAGAATCCTAGACCAATAAGCTTTTCTGTAAGGTTTTCGTTTAAAGCACCAACAAGAGATGTCTCCGTTTCAAACTTCGGAGAGGTGACTCCCTTCTTGTCTTCTGTCTTATAGAGATAAGCATTACCTGTAAAAGTCGTATTGATTTCTTCTAGAGAAACATCAAGCTGTGAAGGCTTAGGGGCTAAAGTTACAAAATATTTTTCGCCCTTTGTATCTAAAAAAATCGGTTGTCTCACCGCTGAAACAATACTAACAAATTCGTTTATGAAAGGCTCAAGCGCCATATCTACATTAAATGTTCGACTTTCAGTCCCTCTACGAACGACAACCTTTTCAACTCGTGAGCCCTTAATGTTAAAATCATCAAAACTCATGATTTTTTCATCGTTAATACCTGTGAGGATATCTCCAGTGCGTAGACCTTTTTCATAAAGAAGAGCTTTCTCAGTCAGTACACCAATTTTTGTTTCAGGAACTTTTTCACCGCCGGCCAAAAGACCTACATATAAAAGATAGGCCAAGATAAGATTTGCCAATGGCCCACCGAATACAATCCAAAATCGAGCCCATTTAGGCTTATGGTTAAAAGCTACTTTTTTTTCTTCTTCAGTTAGTGGGGTTTCAGAGAACGGATCATCACCAAACATCTTAACATATCCACCAAGTGGTATGATAGAGATGGCATACTCAGTCCCTTTGCGCATGTGTTTAAAAATTTTTGGACCAAATCCGATAGAAAAAACTTCTACCTTTACTCCAAAAAAACGAGCAAAAAAGAAATGTCCAAGTTCATGAAAAAAAATAAGGGGGCCAAGGAAGATAACAAAAACCAAGATTTTCTCTAACATAACTTTTCCTTACTGGAAGTTCGCCATCAAATAAAAGGCGTAAAAAGGAGCAACGAACAACAGGCTATCAACTCTGTCGTATACACCGCCATGACCAGGGATGAGGGAAGAACTATCTTTTATCTCAAACTGTCTTTTCAGTTTAGATTGTACCAGATCACCTACTTGTGAACAGCATGCAACTGCTAAAAAAAAGAGAACTGTGAAAGGAGTGACTTCAGCCACCAATTTATGCCAATAAAAACTTGTTGTAATGACTGAGCAAATGACACCACCAATAGCACCTTCTATGGTTTTTTTTGGACTTACAGCTTCCCATAATTTATGTTTACCGAATTTCCTTCCCACAAAGTAAGCCGCGGTATCAACCATAAAATTCAGCAAAAGAAGACCTATTAGAAGTACATGCCAATTATCAAAATGAATGATGTATCCCAATGAAATAAGCGGAATGAGTGTAAATAACCCTGCTCCCCATGAAGTCATCTTAAAAATTTTCAATAGCGTTTCAGATTTTTTATAAATGATAAAAAGATAAGAAAAGAGAAGAAGGTTTAAAACCACTCCACTTGAGATCCAAAAACTGAATGAAGAACGACTAATTTGATAAAAATTAAAAAACCAAAAACCTAAAATATAAAATGTTTGAGCAAAAAGATAACGAACAGAAGCCCTCTTTTGATCATAAAAGTTGGTTATAATTTCATCAATAATAAATAAACCAATAGATCCGATGGCAATCAAAGTTGCATGAGGGCCAATGAACATACAAGTAGCAACAATTATCACTAAAAAAGCTGCAGAAATAATTCGAGTCATTGTGTTAGACATTGAGCGTGTTACCTTGCAAATACGTTGTTTTTCCAGAAGCCGCTTGCCTTGTGGCCTCTTCTAAACCGACTTGAGAACAGACATTACCAAATCGTCTTTCTCTGATTGATACATCGTCAATGATTTTTTTAAATTCAGTGGCTGTAAAATCTGGCCATTTTGTTGGAGAGAAGTACAATTCTGCGTACGCAATCTGCCATAACAAAAAGTTTGAAATTCTTTGTTCTCCACCTGTACGTATTAAAAGATCCACATCACCACTTTCGGGACGATAAAGAGCAGCACTTAGATCTTTTTCTGTAATCTGCTGTCCTGGATTTTTTTCAATAAAATGATTAATTGAACTTAGAATTTCTGCTCTTCCGCCATAACTAAAGGCGAAAGTAAGATATAACCCAGTCGCATTCTCTGTCAGAGCTTCAACATCACGTATAAGCGAAACGGTTGCCTGTGGTAGATTCTGAATCTGACCAATAACTTTAAATTTAATATTATTGGCAAGAATTTTTGCTTTTTCTTTGAGAAGGAATTTTTTTAAGATAGTGAATAGAGTCGATACCTCTTCAGCTGGTCGACTCCAATTTTCAGTGGAAAAAGCATATAAAGTAAGTGACTTAAGCCCAACATCATCAGCTGCTTTAACGATATCAGATACGACTGAAGATCCCCGGACGTGACCCCAAACGCGTGGACGAAATCGCCTTTTGGCCCATCGTCCATTTCCATCCATAATGACTGCGACATGCTTGATATTAGACATAGACACCTTAAACAGTGAGAAGTTCTTTCTCTTTGGCGTCTACAACTTTATCTACTTCTTTAATGAAGTTATCAGTAATTTTCTGAATTTCTTCCTGAATCTTTTTAGATTCATCTTCTGAGATTTTTTTAACTTTTTCAGCAGTTTTTACTTTTTCATTCTGATCACGACGTACGTTTCTGATAGCTACTTTCGCATCTTCACCCATTTTTTTTACATCCTTCACGAAGGCTTTACGTTTATCTTCCGTGAGAGCTGGGAATTGGATACGAATGATGTTTCCATCATTACCTGGAGTAAGTCCGATGTTCGCTCCAAGAATTCCTTTTTCAATCGCGCCAATTAGAGTTTTATCAAAGGGTTGGATTTGAAGAAGACGGGCTTCCGGTGTAGAAATTTGACCCATGTTTTTAATTGGGGTCGGTGTTCCATAATAATCAGCCATAATGCCATCAAGGACTGAAGCCGTAGCACGGCCCGTTCTCACTTTTGACATTTGATTTTGAAGCGATTTAATCGCTTTATTCATATGATCATCTAAAATAGGTTTAAGTTCTTTCATCATAACTTAATCTTCCTTTTATATTTTTTTTGTCACGGTTGTTCCAATATTCTCACCATTAACAACTCTTGCTATGTTCCCTTCTTCGAACATATTGAAGACGACAATATCCATGTCATTATCCATACAAAGCGTAATTGCTGTTGAATCCATGACCTTAATTTCTTTATTTAAAACTTCAATATATGAAAGTGTATTAAACTTCTTAGCATCCTTAAATTTCATAGGGTCTTTGTCGTAAATACCATCAACTTTTGTTGCTTTCATAATCAGATCAGCATGAATTTCGTTTGCACGAAGAGCTGCTGTTGTATCCGTTGTAAAATAAGGATTACCAGTTCCAGCAGCAAATATCACCACACGCTTTTTCTCAAGATGACGTACAGCTCGTCTTCGTATGTATGGTTCAGCAACTTCTTGCATTGCAATCGCTGACATCACGCGCGTATAGACATTTTTTCTTTCAAGAGCATCTTGAAGGGCCAGCGAATTAATAACCGTTGCCATCATACCCATGTAATCCGAAGTGGCACGATCCATTCCTGACGTAGCTCCCGCAACACCCCGGTGAATATTACCCCCACCAACAACGATCGCAATTTCGCAACCAGTTTTATGAAGAGTCGCTATTTCGGAACTAATTTTTGTTAGGATCTCGCCAGAAATTCCATTTCCTTGGTCACCGGCAAGTGCTTCACCCGAGAGTTTGATCAAGACACGATTATATTTCATGGCGCCCTTTAAAAGGAAAAGGGGACCTTTTGTCCCCTTTTCTTTATTTCGAATTTTATTGCTTAGTTATGCCCAGTCATCTTGGCAACTTCTTCTGCAAAGTTATCTTCTTGCTTCTGAAGCCCTTCACCTAAAGTAAGTTTAACAAACTTAGTTACTTTAATTGTAGCACCAACTGTTTTAGAAACATTTTCGATAAGCTTAGCAATCGTCGTATCAGGATCTTTTACAAACGACTGCTCATAAAGACATACTTCCGAAGCAAGTTTATTTAATTTACCCTTAACAATATTTGGAATCATCGCTTCTGGCTTGCCCTGCTCTTTTAGTTGGGCAGTATAAACTTCAGCCTCTCTTGCCTTGAAAGTTTCATCAATACCAGAGGCATCTAAAAATTGTGGATTTGCAGCCGCAACTTGCATACAAAGATCTTTTACAAGTTCCTTAAATGTTTCGTTGCCTGAAACATCTTTATCCGTTTCAGCACGAACAAGAACACCAATTTTTCCTGAATGAACGTAAGAACCAATTAATCCATGACCTTCAAGTTTTAAGACTTCAAGTCTACGAACATCAATCTTTTCTCCGATTTTAATTGTAAGCTCGGAAATCATATCCTGAATTGTTGATCCAGCAGGAGTTTTAGAACTCATTAGGCTTGCGATCGAAGAGATATTGGCATCAACAGCGACGTTAGAAGCTGTTGCTGCAAGTTTTTGAAAATCTTCGTTCTTAGCAGCAAAGTCAGTTTCAATATTTACTTCAACAACTGAAGCTATCTTGCCTTTAACACAAGCTGAAATAACTCCTTCCATAGCAACGCGAGATTGTTTTTTAGCTGCAGCTGCAAGGCCCTTAGCTCTTAAAAAATCAACCGCTTTCTGAAAATCGCCAGCGCATTCATCAAGCGCCTTTTTACAATCCATCATCCCCGCGCCCGTAGACTCACGAAGATTTTTTACGTCAATAGCTGTATATGCCATGGTTGTTATCCTTGTATGTGTAGTAGGTACCGTGATTAAACTTCTTCTTCACCTTGAAGATCGATGTCTTTCTCATACTTCTCAAGAATTTCTTTCTCAAGATCGATATCGCGATTCTGATCATCACCAGAATCTTTACGAGCTTTAGCTCCGCCTTCTACTACTGCATTTGAAAAATAGTCTAAGAAAAGTGTAATTGACTTAAGAGCATCGTCATTCCCTGGAACAACATACTCAATTCCCGTTGGATCACAGTTTGTATCAGTAACCGCTACAACCGGAATACCAAGAACGTTAGCTTCTTTAACTGCGATATGCTCATTGTTTGGATCGATAATAAAGATAGCTCCTGGAAGCTTTCTCATATTTTTGATTCCCCCAAGGTTACGCTCAAGTTTTACAACTTCTTTTTCAATATTTGATTGCTCTTTTTTAGTAAGAAGTTTGTAGTCACCATTCTCTTTCATTTTTTCGACTTTACGAATTTTATCGATCGATAGAGCAATAGTTTTGTAATTTGTAAGCATTCCGCCCAACCAACGAGAAGTAACGTGGAAAGCTCCACACTCTTCTGCTTTCTTCTTAACCATGTCAGAAGCTTGTCTTTTTGTTCCTACAAAAAGAACTGACTTTCCAGACTGAGAAGTTTTTTTCAAAAACTCGTAAGCCTTTTCTGCAAGAGGAAGAGTTTGTTGTAGATCGATGATGTAGATTCCGTTACGTTCGCCGTAAACGTATTTCTTCATCTTCGGATTCCATTTGTGAGTTTGGTGACCGAAATGTGCGCCGGCCTCTAATAACTGTTTAACGTCCAATTTAGACATAAGAACTCCTTGGAAGGTTATATCGAATCACTTTGTGCCATCAACAATTGATGGACCAACCAATTAAAGTGATTAGATTTGTCCCTAGCGGGACATGTAATTAATGGTGACAAGTTAGTAGCACGAAGTAACAATTACCGCAAGATTTTTAAGAGTGAAATCAAGGCGTTGAATCACTCGGTGGTGGTACTAAAACCTTCCTTGGCTTTGATCCCTGGGCAGGCCCTACAACCCCGTGTTTCTCCATCTCTTCAATAAGATTTGCAGCACGATTATAACCAACCCCTAAACGTCGCTGTAAGAATGACGCACTAGCAACTCGATGCATCGCAACACACCGAACAGCCTCGTCATATTTTTCATCTCTTTCTCCCGAGCCTTCTTCATCGAAACCATTACCCTCCATCTCATCCTGCGACGAGCCATTTCTTTCAATAAACTCCAGAACTCCAGGATCATATTGAGCGGGAATAGAAGAAAGCTTTTTAACCAGAGCCTCGATCTCATCTTCATCAACAAAAGCTGAGTGCATGCGCAAAGTCTCAATGCCTTGCTTGAAAAGCATATCCCCTTTACCAAGAAGTTTCTCCGCTCCCATCGTATCAAGAATAACTCGTGAATCCATATTTGTAGTTACTCGAAAAGAAACACGAGTAGGAAAATTCGCTTTGATCACACCCGTAATAACATCCGTTGAAGGACGCTGAGTTGCCAAAACAATATGAATTCCAGAGGCACGTGCCTTGGCAGCTAACCGACTAATGGAATTCTCAATGGCCTTACCCGATTTTGAGAGAACAAGATCCGCAAACTCATCTACAACAATAACGATAAACGGAAGCTCAAAATCCATCGCATCCGCATCTTCATAATATTTATTAATTTTACAAAGAAGCTCATGTCCTGCAGTTTTTATTTTTTTATTAAACCCATCAATATTTTTCACGGCAAAGTCTTTAAGAAGTGAATATCTCCTCTCCATTTCATCAATGGCCCACAAAAGAGCAACCGAAGCAATTGAAGAATCAGTGACCACAGGCATAATTAAGTGCGGAAGAGTTTGATAAAGAGCTAACTCAAGTTGTTTAGGATCAATCATGATCAGACGAAGTTTACGAGGAGAAAGTTTGATAATTAATGACACCAGTAAGGTGTTTACAAAAACGGACTTACCAGCACCTGTAGTACCTGCAACTAGAAAATGTGGCGTGGATGCTAAATCAATAACAGCAGCATCACCATAAGCATCTTTTCCCATGGCAATAGGGAGACGATAACTAGAATCTTTGAAAGCTTGAGACTTCAGAACTTCATCCAGATAGATAAGATCTCTTGGATTTCTAGGAACTTCAATTCCAATAGTCGATTTACCTTTCATCGGGTAAACCATTCGAATTGGTGCACCCATTAGCGTCAAGCTTAAATCATCAGTTCTATTCGTAACTCCCGCAACCTTAACACCAGGTCCTAGCTCAAGTTCAAATGTATCAACGACGGGTCCCTTTAGAACGTTAATTACATTGGCCAAAATATTAAATTCTTTTAGTTTTTCCTCAATCGCACGAGCGATTGTTTCAAAATATTGATTATCCGGATCATGCAGATGATTTGTCGGATTTTTAGGAGCAATACAACTGATAAGCTCATCACTATCAAAGAACTTATCTTCTTTTTTAGATTTTCGTACGTATGAATCAGTAACTTCAACTAAATCTTCAATTTCTTCATCAGCATCTGCCTCAATCTCTGCATCATCAATTTCAACTTCAGAATCTGTGTCGGAAAACTCTGGTGCTACAACCTTAGAATCTTTCTCTTTTAGGTCCTCAGCTTTTTCATGATGTTTCTCCTCTTGAGCTGATAAAGGATCTGCTACAACCCTTTTCTCAACATAGGGTGCGGAAGCTTTTGCTTGACTTGTAATTCTTAATTTCACAAGAGAAGCCGCAGGTTTTGTCTCCATTGCTTTTTCTTTTCGAAAGTGAGCAACAAAAATGTCAAATCTGTTTGATAATAGAAAAAAATACTTTTTAAAATGTATCCATTTGAACTTGGAATAATCAGATTCTCTAACGGCAGAACAAAAATCAACAATATGCTTCCAGATAAAATTACATGATCTAAAAAAGTTTTTTTCTGAAACTAAATAAAAAAAACAAGATCCAAGAAAAAAAACACAAAAGACTAAGCTTAAAACACTAAGATTTTCTTGAATTAAAGAATAAAGTCCATCACCTAAAGTTTCAGGTAAAAGTAAATAACAAAGGAAAAGCGTTAAGGGCATAAGTGTCGCAATGACTGCCACACTTTTTGAATCATTTTTTTTTGTTAGAACAAATGTATGAAGACCAGCAAAAATAATAAAGGTTGCAGTTACCCAAATGCCGCACCAGTATCCAAAGTTCGATAAAAAACTAAATGTATAATAAGAGAAGAAATTAATGGATTGATTTTGGTAAGTGATTTCATAAAAATTATCGGGAAGATTGTCCCGATAATAAAAATAAATCAGATTAAGGGTCGTGAGTACAAAGAGGGTATACAGCTGAACTCTAAGAATTTTTTTTTCCATTTCTAAATTGTAGGGAGCGTTAGAAAAAAGAGCAAGAAAATAGGCGACTTAATAACCATCTGTTCTGCACAAATAAAAAAGCCCTCTTGTGGAGGGCTTTTTAAAAAATAGAGGGTGCATCTTGCTATTCTGACACCAAGTTCCCCTGGCACTACCTTCGCCGCAAGTGAGCTTGACTTCCAGGTTCGAGATGTTACTGGGTATTTCCTCACCGCTATC
>CAMCZE010000012.1 GCA_945885655.1 Bacteriovorax stolpii
GAAGAATCTATCGCTATTAATAATGCTGGCGTTGTGGCCAATAAAGATGGTGCTTATTTTCAAGGAAAGTATTGGAAATGGAAAGATCAGAAGAATCAGATTTTAGAGCCTGCTGTTGGGCCTCATAATCTGATTAAACTGAAACATCATTATGAGGCCATGATCAGTGTGACGGATCTTTATATTAAGGGTGAGAGGGCAGCTCAGTCCAAGTAGTTGCAATCTTTTTTATAAACTCATTGTAAAATGTTTCAAGAGCATCATCAGGCAAGCTAATGAGTTCCTCAGCGGATATGTAGGTGTCCGCTGAAAGGCCACATGGATTTAAAATATTTAAGGCCGTTCTCATTTCAAGGTCCAAATAAAGATTCAGCGCCATTCCATGATAAGTGGTGAGTTTTTCAATAGCAATTCCCATGGAGGCCAGCTTTTTATTTTCATGCCAAATGCCTAATAGTTCATTGGAGTGAGAAAGGTTTTGTATTCCCCAGTTTTCTAAAACAGCAATAGAAAAATTAAAAATATCATCGATCATTTTGGAAAGCGAAAGAGTTTTGGGATTAAGTTTTATGATAGGATAAAAAATGAATTGTCCTGGATGATGAAAAGTCAGACCTCCACCTCTCTCAATTTGATGAAGGGGAAATGGAAGACGAGGATAATCAGAAGACTTAAATTCAACAAGATTGAGGGTCTGACCTTTCCTGGGTCTTTGTAAACCTCGTCCATTTGTTAAAACTCGAGGATGATTACAATAAATGAGAAAACGGGTTTGTGGAAATTCTTGTAGATAAAGTAGGGCCTCTTTTTGAAATCCATGAGCAAGTGAATATTCCCAGTTCCATTTTTTTATAACATAGGTGCGATGATCAAGCTGAGTAATGTTGGTGGAGTCAAGGCCAAACTTGTTCAGCTCAATGTTCATATGAGGGCTTTCGCCTCAACATAATCAAGAAAATCTGCTGCCTTGTAAGAACTTCTGACGAGTGCACCAGAGGCCACAAATTTAAATTCCATTTTAAGTGCCAGACGTTTAAGTTCTTCAAATTCTGCCGGGGTATAAAATTTTTCAACGTTAAGATGACGTTTACTTGGTTGGAGGTACTGCCCAAAAGTTACAATATCTACACCCACACTTCGAAGATCCTCTAAAGTTTCTTGGATCTCCTTCCATGTTTCTCCAAGACCCACCATAATAGAGGTCTTAGTTTGAATGGCAGGATAATGCTTTTTATAAAATTTAAGACAATCAAGGGTTTTATCATAACCCGCCCTTGGATCACGAACTGGATGAGTGAGACGCCTTACTGTTTCAATGTTCTGTGCCACAACAAAAGGGGTAGACTTCGCCAATAAATGCATTCTTTCAAAATCCCCCGCAAAATCTGGAATAAGAACTTCCACTTTAGTTTCCGGATGATCTTTATGAACTCTATCCACCACTGCCGCAAAATGTCCTGCCCCATGATCAGGAAGATCATCACGATCCACACTAGTAATCACAACATAACGAAGATTCATAAGCCCCACCATCTTAGAAGTGTTTTCAACTTCAAGATGGTTAACAAAACCTTTTGGGTTCCCGGTTTTAACATGACAAAATTTACAAGCACGAGTGCAAGTATCACCTAAAATCATAACTGTTGCTGTACGCGCGCTCCAACATTCAGAAATATTAGGACACTTGGCCTCTTCACAAACAGTTGAGAGACCTTTCTCACGAAGGTTATTTCGTATGTCTTTAAAGTCATCACCTTGAGGGAGCTTCACTTTGAGCCACTCTGGTTTACGCTGGTAGGTTTTTTTGTCAAAGTATGTTACGGCCATGAGAGATGTGTATCATAGAGAAGCGAATTAGACCATACCATCGCTTTAGTTAACTTGCTGGAATTGCGTAATCATTTAAAACTCAGAGGGGAACCAAGAAACAATTGTCCCACACAGGAGAAATGGCAAGTGGTTCTGAGTAACTAGGAAGATGCACTTGGTAAATACGATTTTGAAACTGCACAGAATATTCCCATAACAAATGTTGCACATGAACTTCTTTAACCTCGACAGAAAATAAAAAATCCTTTTTCCACGCATGTGAGGGGATGATTAAGATGGCCTCTGATTTATCATGATAAGCATAATTCTCCCATGGTCCCCATGGAGTCATCCAAACATTGTTCTCCCTTTTGACCGCCACAAAATTTCTATAGCCTAAAAATTGGGCGACAAAAAAACTGGAAGGATTAAAAGTGATATCTTTTGGTGTTGCCAGTTGTTCGATTTTTCCAAAGTTCATCACGGCCACAAGATCAGCGAATTTGAGGGCCTCATTAATCTCATGAGTTACCCAGAGCACGGTGATTTCCCTTTGACGAATATAATTAAAAAGATCGTTTAAGATATTTTTACGAGTGAAGGGATCAAGGTGTGTGAAGGGCTCATCAAGTAAAATCGTTTCTGGATGATTGATTAATTCTGCTGCTAAAAATATTTTTTGTTTTTGCCCTGCTGATAGTTCAAACAGATTCTGACGAAGCTGAAAAGTGAATTCAAATACATTTGCCATGTCTCGGGCCAATTGGATTTTTTTTTCGTTTTCAATGTCATTAGTTACTCGCGAGATGAGGAACTTCAGAACGTTGAAATCTTCTGAGTGCGTGAAGTTTACTAATTGTGCCTGGCCCTCAACCGATCCAGAGTCTGGAAGAAGTTTGCCTGAAAGAATGTTCAAAAGAGTACTTTTGCCACTTCCATTAGGACCTAAAAGAGCAAGAATTTTTCCTTTTGAAACTTCAAGGTTCACATTGTGCAGTCCTGCAATCCCGCGGTGATCGAATTTTTTTGTAAGGTTAGAGGCACTAATCATGCGCCTTTCTTTACCACTAAAAAAAGTCCCACGAAAAGAAGAAAAATGCCGAGGAGGCGACTCATTGTGATTGGTTGAATAGTAAGGCCAAAAAGACCGTAATGATCCATCACGACTGACATAAGAAGCTGTCCTGTGACATAGGCCCCGATCATAAGAGTTGCGCCCATGCGCGGAACTAAAAAGATAGAAGAGCCTACAAATAGAGCACCCATCATGCCTCCCAGAAGTAGGTGAGGAGAAGCTGTCGTTAGACGTTTAAGTTCAGAAAAAGGCGCTTGCTGAAAAAGAATAATGAAACCTAGAACGAGTGTACCCATGAAAAAAGAGACAAAAGCACCTAGGTAAGGATGTTTAATGAATCTTGTCAGCTCGAAATTAATGCCTGCCTGAATTGGCATTAAACATCCAATGATCACAGCGATGACGATAAAAAAGACTAACATAATCGACCTTAGGTTGAGAACATTCTTTAATTATGGAGATAAAAAGATGTCCTTTAAAGGAAAAGTTATCATGCTGAACTCTCTTGCTCTGGCCTTATTGAGATGAGATGAAAAAACGAAGAGTCTACTCTGCAATAGGCACAATTTTTTTCTTGGATCTGTGCATAAAATAAAAAGATTCCAAGGTATACCAGGTAAGAGCAATCCAGATGATAAAAAATGCCTGAAGTTTTTCTGGGCTTAAGGGTTCATGGAGGATAAAGAGCCCACAGATGAACTTAAAAGTGGGTGAAAGATATTGGATAAATCCCAAGGTTCTGAGCTCCAACCTCTTAGCGCTGAAAGCAAAAAGAACAAGCGGTAAACAGGTAATGGCACCAGAAAGAGAAAGAGCAAAGATCTTCCACGTTGGCAGAACTTGGTAAACTGTCACAGGACTTGAATCTAAAAATGGCCAAATCAAGAGGACGGGTAGGATAACAACAGATGTTTCAAAGGCTAAACCTTCCAGCGCACCTACTTGAATTTTTTTTCTTAATAAGCCGTATAAAGCAAAAGTTATTGAAAGGATAAGAGCTAACCAAGGAAACGAATTTAAATCCGTTTGAAAGGCAATGAGCACGATTGAGAGTGAAGCCAAGATGATGGAAGGCCATTGAGTGGATCTTATTTTTTCTTTTAAAATGAGCCAACCCACAAAAATATTGATTAATGGGTTAAGGAAATAACCCATGCTCGCCTCAAGAACCTTTCCGATACTGACTGCATAAATGTAGATGAGCCAATTAGAAGATATAAGCAAGGCCGAGATAAAAAGAAGATAACGAGTTTTTTTATCAGACCAGACTGCTTTGAGAGAACCTAATTTGCCTTTAAAACCTAAAAATACAATTAAGGTGATAAAAGAAAAAATTAGGCGATGGCCAAATAAATCCCATGCTCCAATGTTTGAGAAGATCTTCCAGTAGAGTGGAAATAATCCCCACATACTGAAAGCGACAATGGCCGATAGGTGCGCCTGGGAAAAATTCATATTTATCTCATTTATCTCAAGTTCATTTTAGTTTTGATTTTGTGAGCAATAAAGATGGCAATAAGCGATGTTGCAATACCAATATAACCAACAACATTGTAATTAGTCAGCGCACCTGCAGCCGATGAGCCGATGATAAGACCAGCTGTCTGAGAGGCCATTCCTGATGACATTTGCCGACTGGCATTCTCTAGACTCATAAAAGTTCCGCGATCTTTTGAATGAACTACTGCTGTAACCAAAGTCATGGCAGGGATAAATCGGCCTGAACCAAACATCATAAAAGCTGAAGTTGTACAAAGAGCGAGTCCAAGGGCGACTGGTGGCAGGTTCGTGAGAATAAAAATAGGAAACACTGAAACAATGGCCACAAATCTAAAAACTTTAAAACTTCCGACTTTATCGCAAAGTTTTCCAATGATTCTGGCCGAAATGATGGTGCAAGCGCCACCGGCCAAATAAATCAAGGGAAGTTGGGATTCAAGAAGTCCTACATTCTTTACCATGTAAGGAGAGATAAAGGGCACTACCATAAAAATCCCAAAACCTAAAACACTCGTGAGTGAGAAGGCCCGCAAATAATCTTTTTGAATAAGGATGCTTTTAAAGTTTTTAAGATTCTCTGTAAACGTTTTAGGTTCACGTATCATCTTAACATTGGGTAAAAACATGAATGAAAGGATCCAGAAAACGACACCAATTATGCAGATAAAATAAAAAGCAGCATGCCAGTCAAAGGCCATTGCAATATAAAGACCGGCCGGTACACCGATCACACTGGCAATTGAAAATGATGACATCACCACACCCATAGCAGCACCACGACGCTCAAAAGGAATGAGGTCTGAAACCAGAGAAAGAACACAAGCATTCAGTATCCCTCCAAAAGCTCCAGCGATGATTCTTGCAATAAGTAGAGCTGCAAAATTAGGGGCGATCGCACACATGAATGTACCAATGATAAAACCGGTGAAGTTAAAAAGAAGATACTTTTTACGATCGAAATGATCGGCATAGAGAGCACCAAAAAATCCGACTATACCTGCACTAAAAGTGTAGGCCGAAACCAGAGATGAAAATTCAATAGTATTCACATGGAAGACACGCATAAATTGGGGACCCAAGGGCATCATGATCACAAAGTCCAAGATATGCACAATCTGAATAGCGGCAAGAATAATGACATAGAGGCGCTCCTTACGGAGCGCTTCTTTAAGCTCAACAGTGATTTTATTCATTTTAATCTTCTTTTAGACCGACAACATCTGAGATTTTGGAACTTGTATCATCTAGAGTTTCTAATGATGCCACAGTGTTTACACAGTGATCAATCATGGATACCGCCGCTGGATGATGATTTCCTGAATTTTTTAGACCACCAAAAGGCAGACGTGCCGTCGCACCAACGGTTGATCGGTTAAGGTTAATAAGACCTGAATCTATGTCTCTTAAACATAACTGATAAATACTGGGATCTCTGGTAAAAACGGAAGCTGCCAGACCATACTCTGTGCAGTTCACGATTTTAATGGCTTCTTCAATATTGTCATAAGGAATAAAAAAACAATTTGGCCCAAAGATCTCTTCTTGAATAAATTTACCTTTTAGGTTGGGACTTTTTGCATAATGGATGGAGGGGGAGACGTAATGTCCTTTATAACCAACATCAAGTTTTAAAGCAGGAACGATTTCCTCAGCACCTTCTTGTTTTCCAAAATTACAAAAATCAAAATATGATTTTTCTGCATGTTCATCTATTAAAGGACCCATGAAGGCTTCAGGTTGAGAATTAATAGGATGACCTACCCGAATTTTTTCAGTGAGAGCTTTAAACTGAGAAATGAATTCTTGTTCGATTTTTTTATGCACGAGAATCATCGACGTTGAAGTGCAGCGTTGACCAGAGGTTAAAAAACATGCTTTTAAAAGTTCTGGAAGGGCGTGAGAAATATTGGTGTCGTGATGGAGGATCGTAGAGTTTTTGCCACCTAATTCCAATGCGACTAATTTGTTTAAATCTTTATGAGTATTTTCTAAAATACGAAGACCTACTCCACGAGAACCAGTAAAAAAGATTCCTTTGATTCTTTTGTCACTCGTAAGTTTTGATGAAGTTGCTCCTGTTCCGTTGATAAAGTTAATGACTCCTGGAGGAAAACCTGCTTCATGAAAACATTCCATCATAAGCTGAGCAGAGTAGATGGTTTTTTCCGATGGTTTGAACACGACAGTGTTTCCAGCTAAAAGAGCAGAAAGTATTTGTCCATTGGCCAAGTGACAAGGAAAATTAAAGGGGCCAATGACTAAACATGGGCCCAATGGTTTATACACCACATGGCCATCAATTTTAGGCATCACATCTTTGATTGTTTCTTGTTTGATTCTTTCATATGAGTCCGTTATGGTGACAGTGACTTTTGAATCAAGTGCTGCAGCTTCTGTTTTGGCTTCCCAAAGAGGTTTACCTACTTCTAAAGCAAGGGCCATACTGATTTCATCTTTTTTAGTGCGAACGACTTCTTGATACTTTTTTAAATAACCAATTCTTGTTTCAAAACTTAGTTTCCTCCATCCTTCAAATCCTTTTTGGGCCGACTCAATAACAGCGTCCACGTGATCATAAAAAACACCGGCCTCCCATAAAACTTTATCTAGGTCTGCGGGCGAGCGTTTTAAGATTCTTTCCTGTGCATGAGAAAGATCTTTTAAACCTTGGGAATGAGTGAATTTACCGAGAAAATAATCACCCTTAAGTGTCATTTGCATAAAGCCATCCTTATCGTGAAAACTGATTCTTATCATACTATAATACGGAGAGTTATGCACAGACTCTTCTTACACTTTTAACTCTCTTCTGCTAAGATAAAAGTGCTAAGGAGCTAATTATGACAAGAGCTAAAAATTTACCAAGTTTGTTGGACAAAATGTGGATGGATTATGTGGCGATCAATCCAATGGCCAAAAAGATTTATGATCTTTTTATCCAAGATGGAGAAACAGTCCTTAATGATCATATTGCACTAAGAACTTTTAACCATCCTAGGGTTACGGTTGATGTTCTGGCCAAGCCGTTTATCGATTCTGGTTATAAGTATTGTGGGGATTACCATTTTCACGAAAAAAAACTTTATGCAAAACACTATCAACATCCAGATCTTACTTTGCCTAAGATTTTTATTTCAGAACTAAAATTAGAAGAATTTTCACCTGCATTTCAAAAGGCAGTTCATCAGCTTATTGATCAAGTGCCAGAGGGTATGGAGCATGAGTTTGATTTTGTTTCTGCTGGTCGTCCTTGGAAAGTAACAACTCAAATTTATAATGACCTGTTAAAGGAAACTGATTATGCTGCCTGGGTTTCTGCTTTTGGTTATAGACCCAACCATTTTACCGTTTCCATTAATGGCCTAAAGAAAATGACTGATATCCATGCTCTTAACACCTATCTAAAAGCTCAAGGTTTTAAACTCAATGGAAGTGGGGGAGAGGTTAAAGGATCAAAAGAAGTCTACTTGGAACAGTCTTCAACTTTGGCCAATAACATTGAAGTCAAATTTGACGATGCGACCCTTATGATTCCTGCTTGTTATTATGAGTTTGCTAAAAGATATCCTATGAAAAATGGCGAACTCTATCAAGGATTTGTAGCGGCATCTGCTGATAAGATTTTTGAGAGTACTAGTCGCGGTCAGTAGGAAGCATGGCCTTTCTTATGGCAAGTTCTAATAAATTAAAATTTGGTTTTATTAATAGGTCTGTGGCCCCTAAGTGGGCCACTTCTTCTCTGAGTTCGTCGCTGCCATGACCAGTGAAAAAAATAAAAGGCAGGTTTTGATCACGCTTTTTTGCTTCATGAAAGAACTTTATTCCATCCATAACAGGCATTTTTATATCAGAAACGATACAGCTAATGCTTTCACGTTCCAAAATGCACAGGGCCTCAGAACCATTTTTCGCAGTAAAAATAACACTGGCCTCTTCTTCCAGAAGTTCCTTCATGGCTTCGATCAGGGTCAATTCATCATCAACTAATAGTAAATTTCCTTTCATGAATTTATTATATCCAATAAAGGCCATTTGAATCGATCTTAAGGAAAAATTAAGGTGAAGAGAGCTTCTCAAAACGAAAATAGTCTTCTTCTAATTTGGCAGCGAACTCTATGAGCACGTATTCATCCGAATTATTTTCGTGAGTGTTGATTTTGAGATCATTGGGGTTCTTCTTGCTAGAGTTTAGACACGATACCAATGAAAGTCCTATGAGCAATAATATTAAGTATCTCATTTTCTTAGTTTGTTTTTTAATTGATTTATGACGGGTTCCATATCTTTAAAAAAGTCTTTTTGTCTTAATTGAAGATCCTGACTAGAAGGAGAAAGATCATTAAGATGGGTTTTGATTTTGAATAATGGCCCAGCGATTCTGTGTGAGACCACAAACCCTATTACGATTAGAAAAAAAAGGTTGATCATCGCAAGCCCAGAAAAAAGCATGTCTAGATCATTTTTTTGATTTTTAAGGAACGTATAAAAGATATGCCCCTCAGGAATGCCGACTTTAATGGCCTTCTGCTTAAAATTCCAAAAGAATAAAAAAGTTGCTCCGTAAAGACTGGCCGTCGTGAGTGCGAATAATCCCATGAAATAACTCATCAGCTTTATCTGAAAGCCAGGCTGGATAAGAATATTTTTTATGCTTCTTGTGGTTTTAGCAGTCATTATTTGATCTTTTTAGTTTTAGGAATAGGTTTAACTTTTTTCTTTTCAATTTTAGGTTTAAAAGAAACAAAACGGATTTTATCTCCTAGGCGAAGTTTGAGAGCAGCAGCGGTCACTCCAGAGATCTTATACCCGCCTGACTTAAGCTTAATGACTCCACCTAATACTGCACGGAATGATCCATTGGTACGAGAGATGATGAACACTTCAGATTTAAAATTCTTATCCGCGATTTCTTTAATCTCTCCGATGATACTTTCATTGATTGCACGGATATTATCCACTTCTGCAATAAGTACAGGTCCCGGCTCAAACATACCCACAAGGCCTGAAAACTTAAAACCTTCTTGTTCTAGAATGCGTTTTGCCGGCTCGGTGTTGGGATGAACTTTACCAATGACCATTTGAGCGTCATCGGGAAGGAGATTTGCAATGATGGGATATTTCGGCATCAGCTCATCAATAAATTTTTTATTTTTAACTGAAAGCAAATCTGCCTCTAGAAATCCGAATTTGAAAAAGTGAGCGCCTACAGCGTCCCAAAAAGGAGAGTGTCCAGAGTCATTTACCATCCCTCGCATTTCTGCAATCACCTGGTCTTCAAAGTACTTCCTATTCTCTGCCATAAAAAGGAAACGCGAGAGTGAAAGGAAACGCCCATTTTGAGAGTTACGGAATTCAGGGTGAAGATAAAGAGAGCAGATTTCTGCAGGACCATTGTGTATGGGATGAAAATGTAGAGAAGTGATGTCATTTTTCACATTTACTGATTTGGATTCGTGATGAGTCTTTTCTAAACGATAAAAATAATAAGGCTGGAAACCACCAATTTTAGAGATGATGGCACAAACGCCAACAATTTTACCTGTAAAAAGTTCTTCCATGACAAAAAGATAATCTTCGCCCCCTGGGCCATCTTCACGGTGAAGAAAACTTCGCTCAGATATTCTGATTCTTTTTTTTAAGACTTCAGGATCTTTTGGCAATGACGTTAGACCATGTCCAGATTTCTCCAGAAGTTTCATCAGTCCGTCTAGGTCTTTGCCTGCGATAGGGCGAATGATAAACATGTTTATTCCATCTCACTCAAGGTTTTATCGATGATGGCACAAACCTCATCGATATGATTTTCTTCCACGGCCATGATCGGCATAAGAAAACGCACTCTGGTCGTTGGATGGCCACCGGCAATGAATGAGAGCACACCATTATCAAAAAGTTTAAAGGTAAAGGCCTTAGACTTTGTTTCGTCTCCACCAAATACGGTTGTTCCCACCATGGCACCAATGCCAAAAGGACCACTGATTTTTGATGGGTGTTTTTTTTCAAGTTTTTCTAAGTGACCTTTGAAGTGTTGGTGAAGTTTTTCAATCTTCCCGTTCTCACCTAAATACCCACCTTTGACGACTTCATTAATGACATAATAAGCTGCCGCTATCTGACTGGATGATCCCGTAAAGGTTTGCGATATAAGACCTGGTTTTGGTTTATGATCATCTTTAAAAAGAGTGGCACATACTTGAGAGTTTTTACCAATGGAAACCACATCAACATGTTTGTCTAATTTAAAATGTTGAAAAGAAAAAAGTTCATGGGTACGTGCAAAGGTCTGCACTTCATCTACAAAAACTGAAATGTTACTTTCTTGGCAGACTTTGATCAAAGCTTCAAAATACTCCTGGTGTCCAACCCATGAGCCGTTTTCACCCTGGATAAGTTCCATGATGAATCCAGCGTGTTGTCCAGGGTAACGAGTGATATATTTCCTCATCACTTTTGTAGCAGCTTCAATTGAACCTTTATGATCAGTCGCTGAATAAAATGGGATATAATCAACGTCAATTGTTTTTGGTAATCCTTGGCGGTAAGCACCCTTATCTGTAACCCATGCCATACCTAAAGTTCTACCTGCAAAACATTTCTCAAAAGCAAAAAAACGAGCTGCCGGATATCGTTTTTGGAAAATAATTTTAAAAGCGTTTTCGTTGGCCATGGCCCCTGAAGTGGAAAGAAAAACGTTTTTTACCTCAGCACCATTTTTGCATGCTTGAGTAGAAAGAAGTTCTAGAAGTTTGGCAGAGTCAACGTTCTGCTGAAGGTGACCGTTCATAACAGTATTCGACACGGCTCCATTGATTTGAGCTTCGATAACACCAGGGTGAGAGTGACCCATGTAATGAACACCAATGCCAGTAATAAAATCATATTTCACTGAGCCGTCGGCAAGTTCCACTAACGGACCTTTACCGATACCACTTCCAAGATAATTATAAAAAAGCGCTCCACCTCGCCAGTCGGCAACTTTTTTTAAGAGGGCACCATAATCCGCTTTAAGTTCCGGCGTAGCAGATTTTACACCCTTGATTTGAGACTGATGTTCTTTAAGGGCCTCTTGAATGAGTTTTTTTGCTTCTTTTAAACGAGGATCATTAAAAAAGCCGTCGGCAATTGTCTTCGCCATAAGTGCTCCGGAAGGTGGTTAGATAATGTGTTTTCGGAAGTTTAAGATGAACACTTTATGTTTATCAAGAATAAAGGAACTTAAACGTTTTTGACCATTTTGCTTTGGTATCGGATCTATTTGCTTTGCGTTACATGATGGCCAGTTAAAGGCCATCGTGATACTGGTAGTGCCTTGTAAATTTTAAAAAAAGGCTGGAGTGACTCATGAAAGTGACTAAGGTTCATGATATAAAAAAAACTGACAAAAAAACCCTGACTAAATGGTTAAGGTTGATGATTTTAGGAAGAATGATCGATGAGCGAGCACCTAATTATCTTAAACAGGCCCTTGGTTGGTCTTATCATGCTCCTTATGCAGGTCATGATGCCATACAATTGGCCATAGGACAGGTCTTTGATAAAAAGACGGATCATTTATTTCCCTATTATCGTGACATGCTTACAGCACTATCGGCAGGTTTATCGACTGAAGAGATTATCCTGAATGGGATATCAAAATCAACCGACCTCGCTTCCGGTGGTCGTCACATGTCTAACCACTTCGCAAAGCCTGAATGGAATATCCACAACGTTTCTTCTTGCACTGGTAACCACACGTTACATGCCGTAGGTGTGGCCCGTGGAATGAAAACTTATAAACACAATGGTGTTGCGATTTCTTCTCAAGGAGAGTCCTCAGTTTCAGAAGGTTATTGTTATGAAGCCATTAATGGTGCGGACAGAGAAAAACTTCCCGTTATTTTTGTTTTTCAAGATAATGGTTATGGAATTTCAGTTCCTAAAGCAGATCAAACTTCTAATGAGTTTGTTTGTGACAACTTTGTTGGATTTCCAAATCTCAAAATCATCAAGTGTGATGGAAAAGATGTTTTTGATTCTATGAATGCCATGATAACGGCCCGTGAACATGCGATCAAACATCATGAGCCTGTTATTGTTCATGCGATGTGTATCCGTATTGGAAACCACTCAAATTCAGATAATCATGAGTGGTATCGTGACGAAAAAGAAAGAGCCGATGCAAAAGCTCTTGATCCTCTTCCAAAATTCAAAGAAGAATTGATTAAAAATAAAATATTTACGGCTAAAGACATCGAAAAGATTGAAGCCGAAGCAAAAGCTGAACTTCTTGAAGCTCACACCAGAGCTGTGAAAGCTCCAAATCCAACACCTGAATCTATTTGGGACCACGTTGTTCCCGATGCTTATGTTCCCCAAAAATATACTGATGGCACTCATTCAGAAGCAGGTGAAGCTAAAAAATTCATTGATGCTATCAACGGGACACTTAAAGCTGAATTTCGTCACAACCCGGATACCTACATTTGGGGTCAAGATGTTGCCAATAAAGAAAAGGGTGGAATCTTCAACGTGACCAAAGGTATGCAACAAGAATTTAGTAAACAGCGTGTGTTCAACGGACCTATCGCTGAAGATTATATTCTTGGAACTGCTAACGGTATGTCTCGATTTGATAAAAAAATTCGTATTGTGGTTGAAGGTGCAGAGTTCGCCGATTATTTCTGGCCAGCAATGGAACAAATGGTTGAGACATCTCACGATTATTGGAGAAGTAACGGAGCCTTCTCACCAAACATAGTCATTCGTCTTGCCTCTGGTGGCTATATTGGTGGCGGTCTTTATCACTCTCAAAATTTGGAAGGAACTCTTTGTACACTTCCTGGTATCAGAGTTGTGGTTCCGGCCTTTGCCGACGATGCTGCCGGTCTACTTCGTACGGCCATGCGTTCTGAAGGCTGTACAGTTTATCTTGAACCAAAAGCTCTTTATAATGCTAAACATGCAATGACAGTTATTCCGGAAGATTTTGAAGTTCCCTTTGGTAAGGCCCGTCTTCGTCGTGAGGGAACAGATCTTTCAATTATTACCTACGGAAATACCGTGCACTTTTCTCTTGAAGCTGCTGAAGTTCTTGCAAAAGAAGGGTTTAACGTTGAGGTCTTGGATCTTCGTTCGCTTAATCCGCTTGATCTCGATGCTATCGTGGCAACCGTTAAAAAAACTCACCGGGCCCTTGTCGTTCACGAAGATAAGGTCTTTGCTGGATTCGGTGGTGAGTTAGTGGGTGTGATCAATGAGAACGCCTTTGAATATTTAGATGCTCCTGTTAAACGTGTGGGATCAACCTTCACCCCAGTAGGTTTTAACCGTATTCTTGAGCGTGCAACCTTACCGGACATGAATAGAATCCTTGTGGCCGCACGCGACCTTATTCAGTACTAAATGACTTTCAAGGGACCCAAACGTCGTTTTGAGGTCCCTATTTTCAAACAGTTGTAAATTTTCTACAACCCCTGGATATCTATCCCTTATGTGGCTATAGTGCGCCGTATTATAAATCAAGGGAGTCTACTCATGAAAAAGTTTTTCGCAACTGCTTTAGCCGTTCTTTCTATGAATTCTTTCGCTCAGTCATACATGGTTCTTGATAACGGCATTGTCCTTACCACAACAAAAACTGGTGATGTTAATGATCTTTCAAACTTTGCTCTTCCTCGTGATGTGAGAATTTCTGGTGGACAATTTTTTGTTCAACACGACAAACTTGTTACAGTAAACAATTCTGGATTGTTCACAACAGACCTTACCGTGAGATCGTTTAAAGGTAAGGGGATGAATTACATCATTGATGGTTCTCAGCTTATCACAATCAGTGCTGAAGGTTTTTATACAAAACTTAAAGATGATGCTTTCAAAAAATCGGATAGATTTGGAGGGGTGTTTTTTACTGCTAACAATGATGAAAAGAAAAAAACGGCCGATCTTTATACTGTAGGGGCCAATGGTCTTTATACAAAAATTATGCTTGATGGTTTTAACGCGTTTGACATTACCTTAATGGGAGGAAATTATTTCTTCGTAAAAGGTGTTCCATATACAGTTGCAACAACTGGTTTCATCTATCCTAAAACAGATTTTAATATCCCAAGTGTTAAGATGATGGGTGGAAACTTCTTTATCGATAAAGAAAACGCTCTATATACTGTCGCTGAAAGTGGGTTTTTAATTCTTCCTGTTGTATTACCTGCCGAATTAAAAATTTCAGAAATCACAAAAGTGGGGGCCAACTACATGCTTGATAACGAAAACCGTTTATTCACGGTTGATCATCAAGGAAATGTTCAGTTTAAACTTGTTCCTGGCCATGATCTGAAGAAAGTAAAACTTTTATCAACTAAATAAATTCTTAAGGGACTCTTCGGAGTCCCTTACTTTTCTTAAGGTTGAGTGCCATCATTCAGCCCCTTACATCATCCTCCCAAAACTTTTTTTGATGCATAGAAAAGTAAAAAGTCCTTGAGTATAGTTTCTAAGCTTCAACGCTTTTCAAACACCAAGGAGATGGATGATGAAACTCTTGTTCTTATCGTGCTTAGCTTTTCTTTCATTAGAGGCATTTTCTCAATCGTACATGATCATGGATAATGGGATTATCCTTACCACTGACAACAATGGGTTCATTTATGATCTAGGTCATTTCACTTACCCTGAACAAGTTGGTCTTAAGGGTGGGAATTATTTTTCAGAAAACAATGGCGTCCTTGTAACCATTGATGAGAAAGGTCTTTTATATCGTAAGTACGAAGTCATTCCTTCTGAGCTTCAAGGAAAGGGCATGAACTATTTCTTGGGTAAAACGGGAGAGCTTTTTACCATCGATAAGACCGGTGCGGTAGCAGCAAGAACAGATCTCGTTTATCCTGGAGGAATTAAAAACTTTGGTGGAAATTATTTCGTTCTTAATTCTGAATTCCTTCAAGTTGTCACAGTGGGAGATACGGGAGCAGTCACAACTGTTTCTATCGATACACTTAAAACAGTAGATGTTGTGGCCTTCGGTGGTTCATACTTCATGACAAATAGAGGAGTCGTTTATACCATCGCTGCAAATGGCACGATGGCCTCAGATGCAATGACGAGAGTAGGAATTCTAAAAAAACGTGGTGGTAACTACTTCACGGATTCATCAATGTCGATCTACACAGTCGCTCAAGATGGATCAATTAAAGTTCCGGCGATACCACTGACTTTGAGTGTGGAGTCAATTTCTAAGTTAGGCTCAAACTACTTCTTGGATAATATGGGAAAACTGTTTATCGTGGATAAAGATGGAGAAGTTTTTGAAAGATCATTAACAGATCATGATTTTAAAACGGCCCGAATCATTTCTCTCTAATTCATGAGATCAGGTGGTATCTTGATTGAAGATCTTTGGGGGTCATTTGTTTAAGCTCAGCGAAGGCCTCTCTCTCATCGATGATCAAGATATCACTTTCACTTTTTAGCTCGCCTTTGACCAACACTAAAAAACTATCAAGTTCTTTAGAAATAAGTTTTTTTGCAATGAAAACATAAATGGGGTGAGAATAGTTTTGGCCCATGATGACCTGGCTGGTGAAATCATGAGATGATTTTAGGCCAGCGGTTAGCAACCCGTCTAAAAGATAATCAATACCTAAGTAGCTTGTTGTTCCCGGCCTTATCTCATCTTTAGGAAACCAGATCAAACCTGAGGTATGGGGAGTAACAGCATTTATAATGTTATTCATTTCTTTTCAGTTCTTGTTTAAAGACGCTGTCTAAAATGCCGTTGATAAACCCTGCTGATTCTTTGGTTGAGAATTTTTTGCCAAGCTCAATGGCTTCGTTGATAACAACTTTTCCAGGAACATTAGGCTGATATTTTAATTCATAAATGGCGATAAGAAATATCGTTTGCTCAATTTTTGAAACTCGAGAAAGCTTCCAGTTCTTAAGATATTTTGTAAGGATTTCTTCAAGTTCAATATGGTGTTTAAGAATGCCTTTTACTAAAGTGACAACATGGGCCTGAGAATCACCCGTAAGTTCAATCCCTAAGGTTTTTTTAAAGTCTTGAAGACGCTCAAAAATCTCCACTGTGTCCTGACGTTCACGTAAATCGTGAAAAGCTGGAAGTTGAAGATGGTAGAGGAATTGAAGGCAAATCTCGCGTGCCTCGTGCTTTGTACTCACGATTGGTATCCTTTATCGGCTGTTGGGGAGGCATTAATTTTAAATTGGTTATTTTCATCATGTTTGAGTTCGTTTACAAACTCTTCAACGTCTTGGAATTTTCTATAAACAGCAGCAAAACGTATGTAGGCCACAGGGTCTAGGTGCCTTAAGTACATCATCACAAGATTGCCAATGTCCTGGCTTTGAATCTCTTTATCTGAAATATCAAGGATGGCCTTTTCGATATTGCTGATAATTCTTTCTATCTGCACGGCCGAGATGGGACGTTTTTCACAGGCCTTCTCAATACCATGTTTAATTTTGTCTTGTTGATAAGCTTCACGTCTTCCATCTCGTTTAATCACCATAGGCATGGAGAGTTCAATGGTCTCAAAAGTCGTAAATCTTTTTTGGCAGGTTTCGCATTTACGGCGTCTTCTGATAATACAGCCGTCTTCCAGGTTTCTGGAGTCCAAAACTTTCGTATCCGGTGCCGAGCAGAAGGGACATTTCATAATGCGATCCTAAACTACATCTAGTGTTTTTTTATGGTTTATAGCACTCTACAAACCAATAATAAATATAAATTACCGAAAAGACGAATATCGAACTTTCGGTAGCTTACTACTATTTTTTGGGTGTTTTTTTGATTTGAACTGGGGCACATCCACCTGCCGTCCATTTAAGATAACCATTACACTCAGCTTCACATGAATTCCCGAAATTTTTCCCCTCAGCACACACTGGATCAAAAATTTTCATACACTGACATTTTTCAACAGTGTAGGGAGAAGCATGCTGGGGTTGTTTTTTGATTTTTTGGCCTGAGCAAGAAGCCGCTAAAATCGAGAGAATAATGATCCATTTCATGGAGTACTCCTTAAGGATAAACCGGAAATTTTAAACACAAGTCATGCACACTACGTTTTACTTCGCTCAAGACTTTTTCATCCTTATGATTTTTGAGTGCTTTAATAATCATCTCGGCCATGAATTTTGTTTCAGTTTCTTTGAAGCCTCGAGTGGTCACGGCCGGAGTTCCGAGCCTGATTCCAGAGGTCACAAACGGAGAACGTTTATCATTGGGAACCATGTTTTTGTTACAAGTGATGTCCACTTTTTCTAAAATTTCACCGGCCTCTTTTCCTGACATGTTAACAGAGTCAGTTTTAACGAGGATGAGGTGATTGTCAGTGCCACCAGAAACAAGTTCAATTCCATTTTCCATAAGCGTATTGGCAAGGATCTTAGAATTTTTGATGACCTGTTCTTGGTATGTTTTAAAAGTAGGATCAAGTGCTTCTTTAAAGGCCACGGCTTTTCCCGCAATCACATGCTCAAGAGGCCCACCTTGAATCCCTGGAAAGATCAGCGAGTTCATTTTTTTGGCGATTTCCTCATTATTGGTGATAATGAGTCCTCCACGAGGACCACGAAGTGTTTTGTGAGTTGTCGATGTAACGACATCGGCTAATAAAACGGGTGAGGGATGAAGGCCAGCAGCGATCAATCCGGCAATATGGGCCATGTCCACCATCAAGATGGCATCGATAGATTTAGCGATCTGTGAGAATTTTTCAAAATCAATGATACGAGGATAGGCCGAAGCCCCAGCGATGATCATGCGAGGTTTTTCTTTCTTCGCGATTTCTTCAAGCTTATTGTAATCAATCATCTCTGTTTTAGGGTCTAATCCATAATGAAGACCCTTATAAAGTCGACCAGAGAAATTGACAGGAGACCCATGAGTTAAATGTCCGCCTTGGGCCAGATCCATTCCTAAGAATGTATCTCCGTGATTAAGGAGGGCCATATATACGGCCATATTCGCCTGAGAACCAGAGTGTGGTTGAACGTTAGCAAACTGGGCGTTAAAGATTTTTTTTAAACGTTCTATGGCCAGAGTTTCGATCTCATCTACAAATTCACAACCATTGTAATAACGTTTTTTAGGATAGCCTTCTGCATACTTGTTGGTTAAACAAGATCCCTGAGCTTCCATTACTGCTCTTGAGCAGTAATTCTCTGATGCTATAAGTTCAAGGCCATGTTCTTGGCGCTGTTGTTCTTTTTCAATGAAAGATGCGACTTCTGGATCTACATTAGATAAGTATTGGGACATAGGGGAGCTCCTTGTGTTGCCCTACTATTTTAGAAGACGGATCATGTGGTGCCTACTGATTTCATGTAGAATCTACAGCTTATCTTGTTCTGAATGAAGAGCATGGTATTTTGACTCGTGGAAATATTCTTATTAATAGCGATTCTTTCTATTGTGCAGTCTCTTTTTGGAGTAGGTCTTTTATTATTTGGTACTCCTATTATGCTTATGATGGGGCATGATTATTTTCATGCCCTTCTTTATTTATTGCCCGCATCTGCTGCTTTGAGCTGGAGTCAGGTAAAAGACACCCTTCACGTGAATTTAGACGGTGGTTATCGAAAGCTTTTTTTTATAATCTGTTTGCCCTCTTTGTTCTTTGGCATGATGTTCGCTCAACACTTTGATTTGAAATGGGAAATTAAATTATTCATCACCGTGATGTTGTTTGTTTCTTTTATTATTCGAAGCGCCACATCTTTTCGTGAAAAAATACAAGAAGGCATGAGAAAAAATCCTTCAAGTGCTTTGCTCTTCATGGGATTAGTCCATGGCCTCTCAAATATGGGCGGCTCCATCCTTACACCTCTAGTCTCGAGTCTTTATACGGATAAAATAAAAATTTTGGCCGGAGTGAGTTTTGATTATGCCTTTATGGCGACTTTTCAACTCATTGTTTTAGTTTTTATGCAAGGTCATGAGTTTAAGGCGCATTACCTTATTGGTTCAGCAGTTTCTTTGACTGTCCGTTATCTCATCGGAAAAAGAGTTTTTTCTTTTACATCTGAGATTGGTTATCAGCGACTGATTAATACACTCATTTTAGCGAGTGCAGTCGTTTTAGGAATGAATCTCTAAGAATGTTTTTTAAAAATTGTCGATGAGTTAGTCCCACCAAATCCAAATGAATTATTTAAGGCGTACTCGATATCTTTTTTCTTAGACTTATTAGGAACATAGTCTAAATCACATTTAGGATCCTGATTTTCTAAGTTGATCGTTGGAGGAAGAATCCCAGTTTCAAGGGCCTTGATGCAGAAAATGGATTCAAGTCCACCGGCCGCACCTAAAAGATGCCCAGTCATCGATTTTGTTGAACTCACTGATAGTGAATTTGCGTGTGATCCAAAAACTTTTTTAATCGCTTGAGTTTCTGCCACATCACCTAAAGGTGTAGAAGTACCGTGAGCATTGATGTAGCCCACCTGTTCTTTTTTTACTCCTGAGAGTTCAAAGGCTTGTTCCATGCATAACAGCGCTCCTAATCCTTCCGGATGTGGGGCCGTAATATGATAAGCATCACAGCTGGCACCAAAACCAACGACTTCAGCGATGATGCGAGCACCACGAGCTTTAGCCTTTTCATAATTTTCTAAAATGAGAATTCCAGCACCTTCTCCCATCACAAATCCATCTCGATCAACATCGTAAGGACGAGAAGCGCGGTGAGGCTCTTCATTTCTTTTTGAAAGAGCCTTCATGCTGGCAAAACCAGCAATGGTATATCCAGTGATCACGGCTTCCGTTCCACCTGTCACCATAGCGTCTTGTCTGCCTAACATTATTTCAGTTGCAGCAAGACCTATGGCATGGGCACTGGATGCGCAGGCCGAAGCCACGGCAAAGTTAATGCCTTTGAATCCAAACTTGATGGCAAGTAATCCTTCAGGCATGTTGGGTATAACTGAAGGAATGAAAAATGGAGATACCCTGCGGGCACCTTTCTCAAGAAAGATTTTATGATTGGCCTCAATGTGAGGGAACCCACCAAGACCTGTTCCAAAAAGAACGCCGATTTTTTCAGGAGCGTAACCGGCCTCACTAAGCCCAGCTTGCATAATGGCCTCGTTGCCGGCGTGAAGAGCAAATTGATTAAATAGATCAAAACGATCTTGATCTTTAAGGTCCATAAGAGAAGGATCAAGTTTAAAGTTTTTTACTTCGCCACCAAAAGTGACAGGCCAGTTTTCTGTATTCTGCCGCTCTAGCGTAGAAATTCCAGCTTTTCCGGCCAGAGCATTTTTCCAAATTTCATCTAATGAATTTCCTAGGCCACAAATGGCACCCATGCCAGTTACAGCAACTCGATTAAATTTCATAATTTATGTCCAGAAAGTAAAAAGCCCCCTTTCGGAGGCTAAAAATGACTAGTGAGATTTAGTTTTTAGGTAAGAAACCACATCGCCAATCGATTTAAGGTTCTCTGTTTCATCCTCAGGGATTTCAACGCCGAACTCGTCTTCCATTTTCATCATGAGCTCAACCATGTCCAAAGAATCAAGGTTAAGATCATCAACGAAGCTAGTATTCAAGCTGATATTAGCAGCATCCATTTTAGTTGCTTCAGAAACGAGCTTAATTACTTTTTCTTGTAATTCCATTCAAATATCCTCCAAAAATGAGATCTGTCTAAGTTATTAGATATACAGCCCGCCGTCAATTTTAATAACTTCACCAGTGATGTAACTTGACGCTCGGCTAAGAAGAAAACAAGTAAGTTCTGCAACCTCGTCGGCGTTGCCAAAGCGGTTTAAGGGCACGGATTTTAAGTATTCTGCCTTTGCTTTATCGGCAAGGGCCTCAGTCATATCAGTGGCAATAAATCCTGGGCAAATGACGTTACAACGAACATTTCTTGAAGCAAGTTCTTTAGAAACAGATTTACTAAAGCCAATAAGGCCTGCCTTTGAGGCAGCATAGGCCGATTGAGAGGCATTTCCCATGAGCCCCACAATAGAGCTCATATTTACAATGGAGACATTTTCGGCACGTAAAAAGTTTCTTGAAAGGGCCTGGGTCACCATCATCGATCCTTTTAAATTAGTATCAATGATCTGTGAAATTTCATCTGGTTTTAATCGAAGAAGAAGAGTGTCTTTAGAAACTCCCGCATTGTTTACCAGACCCGAAATAGGAGCGACATTTTTTGTAAAATCATCAATGGCCTTTGTCATGGCCTCATAATCAGTGACATCAAACTTCAGACCAGTCGCTTTGCCACCAGCATTTTCTAATTCTTCTTTAAGAGTGACGGCCCTGGTGTCATCTCCACGATAGTTAAAAACAACGTGAGCGCCTTGAGCCGAAAGGGCAAGAGCAATAGATTTTCCAATGCCACGTGCAGCACCGGTAACAAGAACAACTTTGTCTTTTAGATCAGGATAAGTAGCAATCATAAGGCCTCAACTTCAGCAAAACCAGTCTCGGTATCAAGACTGATGACTTTAATATTAGGATTAATTTTTTTGATCAAACCGCTTAAAACTTTTCCTGGCCCGACTTCTATCACCACAGAGTCAGAGTGTAATTTTTGAACACTTTGTGTCCACAAAACACTTCCACAAACTTGTTTTAAAAGATTTTCTTTAAGAACGAGCGGATTGGTGTCAGTTCCATAGATTTTTGCATCAATGTTTGCGATATATGGATATTTAAGAGGATGAAAAGTGATCTGATCCAGGACTGCTTTAAGATTTATTTCCGCTGGCTTCATAAGCTGACAATGAAAGGGAGCTGATACTTGGAGTTCAATGGCCTTCACTCGACTTTGTGTTTTTTCTTCCATGATTTTGATGGCCAACTCACAAGCCTTTTTATCACCCGAGATGACAATCTGTGCTGGTTCGTTAAAGTTTGCTGGAGACACTTTTTCATCGCTTAAAGAAGCAGCTTCACAAGCCTCTCGAATGACATTCTCATCCTGCTTAAGAATGGCAAACATAGTGCCTTTTCCTGGAGGAGTGGCCTCCTGCATGTACTTACCTCTGAAGTGAACAGCTTTTACAGCGTCCGCAAAATCAAGGGAGCCAGCAGCAGAAAGAGCAGCGTATTCACCTACAGAGTGACCTAGTACTTTTTCAATCTCAATGTTTTTTTTATCTAAGATATCTTTGAGCTTTTTAAATAACATTAGAGAGTGTGCAACGATAGCAGGCTGCGTATTTTTCGTAAGCTTTAATTCCTCAAGGGGACCTTCAAGCATTATCTTTTCTAGGTTGTAACCAGCGGCGTGGTTGGCGTTTTCAAAAGAGGGACTTCCAACAAAATTTTTTCCCATGCCCACATATTGAGTACCTTGTCCTGGGAAGACGAGAGTCACTTTCATCATAGTTCCTTTTTTTAATATTTAAGGAAAACGGCTCCTGCCGTCAGGCCTGCACCAAAGGCAGCAAGAAGCAAGTTGTCTCCACGTTTAATTTTTCCTTCGCGAATAAATTCATCCATAGCGATAGGAATACTGGCCGAAGAGGTGTTGGCATATCGGTCAACATTAACAATCACTTTCTCCGGAGGAAAATGGAAACGATTTCCAACTGCTTCAATAATTCGAAGGTTTGCCTGGTGAGGAATAAACCAGTCTACGTTGTCCATGGTTTTCCCTGCGTCTTTCAGAACTCTTTCACTATGAGCGGCCATGGTTTTTACGGCCGATTTATAAATCTCTTGGCCATTCATATTCATCCACTGCTCATTTTTTTCAAGCACATCGTGAGTGATACGTTTACAGGCACCCCCTGCCATAAGTGTCAGGTGATCTTTTTTTGAAGAATCACAAGATAGAACGGATGAGTATATTTGAGATTCTTCATTCTCCGAAGCGCGACCTAAAATAGTTACACCACAACCATCACCAAAAAGAATGCACGTGTTTCGATCTTCCCAGTTTACCCATGAGCTTAGCATTTCACTGCCCACAATCATGATGTGTTTATATAGGCCCGTTTTAATCATAGCATTGGCCATGGGGAGCATATAAATCCAGCCTGAGCACGCAGCATTTACGTCAATGGCAGGACAATTATTTGTGATACCAAGCTTTGATTGAAAGACGCTGGCAGTATTTGGCATGGTCTGATCGGGCATAGTGGCCGAAAAAAGAATAAGATCAATATCATTAGGAGTGAGATTGGCAGCGTCTAATGCTTTGATGGCCGCAAATTTTGCCATGCCACTTGGAGATTCATTTCGAGAGAGATCTCCTACTCGACGAGTATGAATGCCTGTGCGTTCAACAATCCACTGATGGTTTGTTTCGACACGTTTAGCAATATCTTCATTGGTTACGATTTTGTCGGGGAGAAAGCTACCAGTACCAAGAATCTTGGAATTGAATAATTTCATGAATCTTCCTTGTTAGAACCC
>CAMCZE010000013.1 GCA_945885655.1 Bacteriovorax stolpii
GACGGCAAGCAGCTCTCAGAAATCTCTTTATGCTAACTGTGATATTCATGGAGAAATGGACGATTGTGTTTCTCAAGGTAATAACGAAGTAACAAGTTCTAAAGACCATACAACTGATATCTACATTGAATTATCTTTTGCAGCTTAAACCATAAAAAGGAGTCATCGCATGAATTTCGATTTTTATAAATTGACTCTCATTCTCAACGTTTTAACGTTTATCATCGCACTTAAAGCTTTCGCAGCTTAATTGGCAGTTGTTTTCGTTTTTGGAGGAATAACAAATTCAAAATGTGTCACAGGGAACGTGACATCCTCTTTAAGACCAATGAACTTCAAATTCACTTTTCTTCCATCAGCATATGTTAGCACCATCTTCTCAAACTCATTTAAAGACTTAACATTTTTTGCCTCAATCGATGCAATGAGAGTCACTTGTCTGAGAGTCATCTCTTTTTGGATGGTTTTAACAAAAATCAGAACAAGTTCTTTCCCTTGATATTTAAAAGTAAAAAGTCTTGAACCTTCTAGGCCATTTTTAATCGAATCCAAAAACTTTGTCAGTGGAAGTTTATTGGATTTCTGAATCGTTACTTGCCCCTCTTCCCCCTCAATAAAAGGAGGTACATAGTACCAACTTTTAACCGGGTTACTCACAAATATGGAGGGATCGGGAGAAATGATGTCGTAACGTATATGGCCAGGGTATTTGTAATCAATTTTACCAAAACTTTTTTTCTCTTTACCTGTGGCCACCGAAATAAGACTTTCTTCAAAGTTGGCCGAGAATGATGAGGGTACAAAACTCTTAGACCAACAGATCAATGGAATAAAAAAAAGGAACAAAAATAGTTTCATAAAGAGCCTTTTAAAAAGGGGAAAGCTTCCTCTTACTAAGGTCACCTTGCCCCTGTCCACAAACCGCTAATGGAGCTGTACAGAGACCGCTTTAGAAACGCCGGGCTCTTGCATCGTCACACCATAAAGTGTGTCATTGAGTTCCATGGTTTTTTTATTATGCGTAATCAAAATGAATTGTGACTCAGAACTCATCTCTCGCAGTAGCTCGTTAAAACGACCTACGTTGGCATCATCAAGTGGAGCATCAACCTCATCTAGGAGACAGAACGGAGATGGCTTCACTAAGAAGATAGAGAATATAAGAGAGACTGCCGTCATGGCCTTCTCACCACCCGACATAAGGGTGATTGATTGCATTTTTTTTCCAGGCGGTTTGGCTATGATATCCACACCACATTCAATGGAATCTAAGTCACCTGTGACTTCGAGCTTGGCTTCACCACCACCGAAGATAATCGGAAACACTTTCGAGAAACGTTCATTTACTTCAGTAAACGCTTCTTTAAAACGTTCTTTAGACTTTTCATCGATATGTGTAATTGCTGTCTGAAGATCAGTCAGAGATTTTTTTAGCTCTTCTTCTTGAGTTTTTAAGAAATCGTAACGAAGTTTCTGACGGTCATAGTCTTCTATGGCCTGCCAGTTAATCTCACCCAAACGATTAAAATCAGACTTATACTCTTTGAATTTTTCTTTACCTTCCTTGATTTGGCCGGGAAAACGTTTTTCAAAGATATATTCTTCCACTTCAATCGCTCTGGGCCCTGCTTCAGATTCCATGGTGAAAACGGATGAAATATCTTTTAAATCTTGAGTTTTATCACTCGTGATCTCAAGATGCTTCATTAAGACTGAACGTAGATCAACTCTGTATCTTTCAAAAATGTCTTTAACAAGAATTTCTTCTTCAATAATAATTTGAGAAGTTTTAAGTTCCAACTCAACATTTTCTTTTTCAATCTTGTTGATACGATTATTGATGTCTTTAAGCTCAGACTCTTTTTCCTGCATGGAAAGTAGGATTTGAGCAATCTGATCCTTAAGAAGATTAAGGTACATTTCTTTATCAGAAAGAACTTCAGCTAAATGCTGATTAGAGGCTTCAACTGTCTCTGCTTCTGTCTGAGCAGATTCTATTTCTGTCTGAAAGGTTTCTCGTAAATGAAGGTTTGCTTCTTGTTTCTCGCGGTAGCGATCAATTTGAGAATTCACATCTTCAACCTGAGATTTTAATGATGTGAGATGCTGCTGATAACTCTGGGCCTTAACTTTAAGTTCCATCATATCATCACGCTCATTTTCAAAACTTACCTTAAGTTCTTGATGGCGAGATTCTAAATCAGCTACGTCTAGAGAAAAAGTTTTTACACGGCTTTCAAGATCATCTTTTAATTTAAGAAGCTTTTCATCCGCTTCTTGAAGAACTAGACGAAGTGTAGAAGTTTCTTGTTTTCGATTTTGAAGGATGTGAAGTCTTGAAGAATTTGAACTTTGATTAGCTTCTTTTGATTCAAGAGCAGCTTTAGTTGCCACATAAACGGTGTTAACTTCGTTAAACTGTTTTGTCATGTTCTCAAGTTCAATGCGTTTTTCAGAAAGCCCTTCTTCCGTTTGTTTAATGGAAGTCTCAAGACGAGCAAGCTCTTCTTCTCTTGTTTCAAGAAGAGTCGACATTTCCTGAATAAGATTATTTCTCTGAACAATCCCTTGAGCTTCAGAAGCCGAATCATTTCTCACTCCGTAAAGAACTGAGTTCCCTACTTTTTTTACGAGGACACTTCCATCCTTGGAAACAAGACCCTTAAACTGAATGTCAGGATTTATCCTAGAGGCCAGGTCTGACGTGAGGTTCTCAACGACAAAAAAGCCATTTAATATACGATTTAATCTTTCTGCATAATCTTGATTATTGATACGAACGATATCAGACAATGCTTTCATGTTTAGGCAGCCTTGAGTTTCAAGACGTCCCACAGACTCATTAGAAATTGATGCCTCAAGAGGCCAAAGGATATCGACTGTAGCAGAAAAATCACTTACCAATTTTCCAAAAACTTCTTTACCAGAGGTTGAAAGAACAACATCCAATGACTCGCCAATCAATTGTTCAACAGCAATAGCATATTCTGGATCACACTCAATCAATTTTCCAAGTACTTCAATCGTACCGTCATCAATTTTCTGAACAAGCTTAACAGCACCTGCGCGACGACCTTCCGCTGAGTTATTTATTTCTACGAGAGAGTTTCGTTTTGATTCAAGTTGAATCACTTCACGAGACAGCTCCCGGAATTGACCATCCTGGGTTTTAAGTTCAATCTGAAGTTCTTCCACCTCTGCTTTAACAATGGGAAGTTTAGATTGAAGCTCTTCCACTTTCGCCTGAGATGATTTGACTAAAGAGCGATCTTTCATCAAGTCATCAGTAAAATTAGATGTGCTTTTCTCAAGATTTTCAATTTCGGCCGTTAGATCCTGAAGAAGCCTTGAATACTCTTCAAATTTTGATGAGTTTTTAAAAGCTTCGTTATCAATTGATTGAAATTTTTCTTTTGAACCTGAAAGCTCACGACGTTTTTCGTTAAGATCTTCTTCGAGATCAAACATTTGAGTTTTAAGTAAATCAACTTTTTCCTCTAATGAAGAGAAGTCCATCTGCTCATAGTTATTACTTACAAGTTCATTCAGCTGAGCTTCAAGAGTCTCAAGCCTTTCAGAACGTTTTTCAATGTCGATACTGAGTTCTTCGTTCTCTTTTTGGGCACGCTCAATATGTCTCTCTTTATCAATTAATGATTTTTTAAGATGTTTAACTCTTTCTTCTGAAGCAGCGAGCTCTCTTGAATGCTCATTATAATCATCCTGTGCAACATCAATTCTCTCCACCATGTCGAGCTTTTGAATTTTTTCATCTTCCAAAAGCATGTCTAACTGAGATTTACGAAGTCCTAAGTTCTCATGCTCAATCTGTCTAGATTCAAGCATTGAGTTAGCGTTAACATAGTCCTGAAGATAATCATGTTGGCGATGAGACTCAACAATAAGTTCATACTTTTTGATGCGCTCCCGAAGAGTTTTTGCTTTTTCTGCTTTTTCAGCCTGTCTCTCAAGATTTTTAAGGTTCTTGTAAATCTCATTTTGAAGATCTTCAAGACGAAGAAGATTAGATTGAGTGTGTTCAATTTTTTTAAGAGACTCACGTTTTCGAAGTTTAAATTTCGTAATTCCTGCAACTTCTTCAATCATCACTCGCCGCTCTTCAGGTTTTGCCTGAACAAGTTTGTTAATTTCACCTTGAGCGATAATCGAGTATGACTTGGCCCCGGCACCTGTATCCATAAAAACTTCATGAATATCTTTCAAACGGGCCGGTTCATTGTTTATACGGTATTCTGTTTCCCCGTGTCTATAAAGCTTACGGGTTAACTGGATCTCAGTTGGTTTTGCAACTGCTCCGCTAATATGAATATGTTTGCCATTGATATTATCCAAAACCAACGTCACTTCAGCAAAAGAAGCTGGTGTATATTTTGAAGAGCCAGCAAAAATTAAATCCTTCATGCTTGTACCACGAAGATGTTTAGCCGACTGCTCCCCCATAACCCAGAAAAGTGCATCTACAATGTTTGATTTTCCGCAGCCGTTAGGACCAACAATCCCTGTTATACCTTGATCAAAATGAATGACTGTCTTGTCTTTAAAGGATTTGAAACCTTGAATGATGAGTCTATTAAGCCTCATGTGCAGGACCTCTCGCTAGGGTTGTGTATTTTCATTAAATCTCATGCCAGCTTCCGCCTCTTGCTTCCCCTGGACAGAGATGAAATTAATGATGACTCATCATCCCCTAATACTTTATGGCCTGTCTAGGTTTTTCAGGCTTACTTCTCCTTGCAAGGCACCTAATAACTCAGCGCCAAATCTCACTCTTTCTTCTCCCATTTCGCCCCAGAATATTGAATATACCCACACTAGAGGCCGGCACCTTTTGTGCTGTATAAATAAAGTACTTTTCCACAAAAACCTTGTGGGGAAATGAGGAGTTCTTATGAATGAGGGACAAATGGATAACAAATGGACAAATTTTAAAGGAAAAATAACAAGTAGATGGGGAAAAATCACTGATGATGATCTTGAACACGCCCGCTCAAACTTAATAAGGGTTGCTGGCCTCATTCAAGAAAAATACACAGGGGCTAAAGAAAATGTAAAAAATCATTTAGACCCTGTTATCAAAAAGGTTTCTGAGAAGACTAAAAATATGAAAGAAAAAATGTAACCGTTATCAAAAAATAGGGCGGCCCCTGATGTAGGAAGCCGTTTTATTTTTAAAGGCACTTAAGTGGTGAATTCTTTTTGATATAATCTTCCATTACATCCCAATAATAAATCCCGGTATCCTCTAGGCTTGGAAAAATGGCTTGAGTTACTGCTGGTAAGGAAGTTCTCAATGCATGTCCAACTTCTGTGGGAAAGGACATAGAATATGACGCCTCATAATTAACTTTGGCACCGTTAACTTTTATATTAAAGGCCCAGATTTTACCTCCGATAAACGGAATGAATTTGGGAAGAATAATCGAATTATAAGTAACACCATCAAAATTTATTCCGGCCACATCTTTTATATTAATAAAGGCACGGATAAGATTTTTAAAAATGAGGCCTTTCATATTAATCTTAGAAATTTGCCATCCGTTATCGCCGTAATTTCTAATATGTGGAAAATTATCAATCATATCACCAAACGTGACAGGACCCGGTTCTTTATAAACCCCTTCAAATGATGCAAGATGAATTCCAATATGTGTATCAGAGGATTTGCGAGTGAGTTTTGCCATATGGCGCCCCCAGCAACTTGACTTCTGCACGGCATTTCCATCTACATAACCTGTGAGTGGGATAGAGCTGTATCCAATAATGTCATTCCATCGTCCACCAAAATACTCATTTCGATCGCCATAAGCTCTTTCAACAAACATCTTCATGCCTGGATCTTGAACAATAGGATCTTTGATATCGTGAAGTTTATATTTTACAACTTTTATTTTTCCATCATCTTGTAAATCAATTAATAACTCTCCCACGACTAGACCATGAGAAGCAGCTTGCACAATAGGAACCTGTCTACCTTTTTTATTTTTAACATAAACCACTTTATCTAATCTTGTATGAGAGTGACCCCCAACAATTACATCAATTTCTTTGGAGCCTTTGGCAAGTTTTTCATCCGCACTTTTTCCTAGGTGAGTTAAGGCAATCACTAACTCCTTACCTTCTTTACGAGCAAGATTAGATTGAAGAACACCTACCGGATTTGCAGGAAGAATAAAACCTGGCTTAAGTGGATATTGAAAATGGGCTTCTGGAGTAGAAAGACCGATGACCCGGATCTTAATGCCACCCTTTGTAAAATCAACATATGGCTTTACTACATCTGCTAATTCCATCTCTGGAGTTTGAACAATATTTGAAGAAATAAATTTCGTTTTTATGTGGGCCGTTCTGATTTGATGACCCAATGTTTTCCCACCCATCATATGATCATGATTACCAATAACGGACACATCTGTTCCAAGCATCCCTATGGTTCTCACTGAGGCTACCCCTTCCTCAGAAAAAAAGAATGAGGTACCCTCTCCAAAATCTCCACCATCAAGATGCAACACTGATATTCCCTGCATCCCCGCTTCTTTTTTTAATTCATCAATCTTTGTTTTCACTCGCGCATATCCACCTCTTCCATCAAGATAACCCGTGAAGTAAGAATGCAAATCATTGGTATGAATGATCTTTAGAAGCCTGGCCTCAGTACTAAACGATAAAAGAGAAAGGCCGAAACCTACTGCGAAATGAAAGAAATTCTTCATAATAGTCCTTATTCATGAAGTTAGGAATTGCTTTCATTATTTCAAATGTCGGGAAATACTAAAGTAGGGGCAGAATAGTCCTGTAGGGGCAAAAGGTTCACAACCCAAAAACACTAACTCTATATTTTCCAATATTTATCAAGGTTGAATACAAAGTTTTGCAATATTACCTTGAATAGACATTAGGCGGTTGAGTCTCGTCGAAATGGAAGCATCCGGACAAATTGAAAGAGCATTAAGACATTTTTGTTCATCTTCAATTTCTTGAAACCAATCATTGTACGAACGAATTTCACTTGCGGCCAATTTAGCATTTGATAAAAGAAGAATATCCGTCTCAGCTTTGTCACGTACATCTTTTTCAGCAGATGCTACTCGTCTCTTTTTTGCAATTTCAGCATTTTCGATCATCTTTTTGGATGCATTACCAAGGGTTCTCTCAAAACGATCTTCACATTGGGATCTAAGTTCAAAAGTAAAAAGTGGTCCAATAATTGGAACGGATTGAATTCCTTGGGCCTTGTTAAGAATACAGTCTTCAATATATTTGTAGCGATTTTGCTTAAGTATTGCCTCCGCATTTGAAGCTTCTAAAATGGCCTGATCTTTCTGGGATTGTGCCACATCCGATCTTTTAGCCTTAGCACGCTCAAACCCTTCAAAAACCTGATTTCTTTTTTCATTATATTGTTCTTGCCAAATATATCTTCCGGCAAGGATTGATGATCTTGCTTCTTCTAGATCTGCTTCTGATTGTATAAGTTTATCAACTTGAGAGCTAATTTGATCACAGAGTTCTGCATCCCCAGGGGAAGTCTCCACTAAAGAAGCAACCATGGTAAGTTCCCTCGACCACTGTTCAAATTTGACTTGTTCACGAGCTTTATCCATAGCACATTCTAAATCTCCACGCCCAGAAGCATCCTGTCTTTCTTTTTTTAAAGCTTCTATTTTATCTAAATTTACTTCTTTTATGGCCAACATCTCTGTCAGAAGTTCTTCACGACTTTTTCCAGATTCTTTTTCTAGGGTTCTTAACGTCACAAGACTATCTATGACTGATTCAAACTGGCGAGCAGCTGTTTTACGTTCTTCCCAAACTTCACGGGCCTTCTTAAATCTTTCAAGAACGGCAGCATCTTCTTTTTCATGAGTAATGGCCTCTTTAAGGATATCTAAAATAATTGTCCCGCCTCCGATGATCACATCAGCCGCAGTACTTACAGCAATTGAGGCAAGTGTCCCTGTAGCGATGGTTGACCCAACCAATAAAGCGGCATTAGGCCAGTTCATTAGATACTCAACAGCATCCATTCCACGGTCAGCAATGTCTAAACCTTCATCCACTTGACCTGATGTTTTTTTCATAAGCTTACGCCATTCTTTTGATTCTGCTTTAAAACCCTTCAATCCCTTTATGGCCTTATCTCCAAGTTTATTAATGTCTTTGATTGAATCGTTTGCCTTTTTCATTTCAGCAGACATTTCTTTAAGACTGTCTGCAAATTCACCCGTGTCACCACCAACCTTACCTGTGACCTGGTCAATTAAACCACTACCCAAACCAGGATTTGAAGAAGAACCCGGAGGCAACGTTTCAGTTGCTGTACCAGCATTTTCTTGAACAGTATCTTCTACTGCTCCAGAGTTTTTTGAGACGCAATTTAGAGGATTACCTAAACATCCGCCATTGGGCAGGCCAAGGCCAGCATGAGCATCAGAGATTACAAAAGATTTAACCGAAGTAATCATCTCATCAATCCATTTATGTTTTTTTATGAGTACCTGTGCTAAACCACGCTGAATAAGCTCAGCTTCCAGAGCAGAGTTTGAAGCATAAACCATTCTGATCATCGCTACAGAATATGAATAACTATCCCCATGATCTCTTAGATAAATTCTGACAAATCGTCCCTGCCATTCAGTTTCGTAGACAAAGGCTTCACCTTGTTTTCTTTCCAGCCATTGAGAAAAACCCATGGCCGTTTTAATCTGTTGCGCGACAACTTTCATGGACTCATTTTTTTTATTATTCGACTTAGGCAACTTTAGATATGAAATATTGCCAACAGTAAAAGTCTTTCCACCGACAGCAACCTTACGAATAAGAACTTTGGATTCTATTATACCTTTAGGAGTTTGTTTTTTAACCAAAGGAGTTGAAATCCACTTATATGTGTATGCAGGCCGTGCAAATGTCACAGTAGATAAAGAAAATAAAAAAACTGCAAAAATATATTTCATTTTTTCCATACCTGCCCTCTTCGGTTTAAAATTTGTGTGACTTTAAATTTTTAAACAGTTGACTACCGTAGTCCGCTAAGGGCGGCCCATAAAAACAGACGTCCTACCAAGGCATGACTAGGCAGCAATTTCCAACGCATTTAAAAGACAACAATTTTGCATAGAATAAGACTAACAACTAAAGAAGGAACTTTTATGTTTCGTAACGTCACACTCTTTGCTCTAGGTATGACTCTTTTAGGTTTTATCAGCTGCTCGACAGTGGATAAGGCAAAATCTAAAACCAGGGATGTTGCTTCTGGAGCTTCAACCGTAGACAGCTCAGTTCAAGACCTAGAAAGAACTGAGGAGACTCTGAAACGAATCAAAAATCGTTTTGAAAGAAGATAACTGTTTTACAACATTCCTTCATTGTACGACTCAGTTAGGATTTTTTGAAATTGAAAATGCTTCAAAAAGATAAATTATTTTCTTCAGTTACAAATTTAAAATCGAAAAGTTCTCTGTCCAATATTGGTCAACGTTTGCACAAAAAGCTTTGCATCACTTTTATTCAAAAATTGCTTCAATCAGCTTTTGAAAGTTCTTCTTATGTCTTACACTTTCTACTGCTTCGATATATTCTTTTCTTCTCTTCTGCGGGTCATCTTTTGATTTTATATTCCAGGTCGGTGTTTCAATCTTATATTGTTTGCAGATAAACTCGGTCAAGATTCTGCTCCATCTTCCGTTTCCATTTACAAAAGGATGAATCGATAAAAACTTCTCATGGACTCGAGCAATGATCTCTTTCTTAGAATAAGTGTTATGCTCAAGCCAATATTCTGCATCACCAATGAGCTTCATTAACTCCGTTCTGATTTGATGAGGAAGTAAGAAATCTGGATTGGCCAGCTCATGAGTTCTAATATCTCCTGCCCAATTCCAAACCTCTCCGAATAACTTTTTATGAAGGCTTATCCAAAAACTATAATTTAAACTTTTCGCATTTGAACTTTCAAGCCACACCAAACCTTCGGCAATATTTTGCTCTTCATATTCATCAAGTTCACCTACGGTCTGCACGTTTTTAGGTTTCAACCCTTTTTGTAATTCTGGCGGTAAGGGTGTTTGACCATCTCGATCTTTAAATAAAAAATCGCTCACCAGATTTTTCCTTTTGTGAGTAATTTTTCTGCAAGGTTCTCTATCCTGAATTTAAGGTCTTCATTTACCTTTTGATCTTCTAAGCTCATGTGAGTATCCGCTTTCAAAATAGTTCTTTGAGCTTTTTCAATGGCCTTCTTATGAAGCAAGTTAGGAATGTCATCTTTTGAAACAAAGGCATAAACAAACTCACACTCCATCGCCTCTGCAAGTTTTTTAAGAGTATCAATGGTAACCTTCCCTTCAGCTTCTCTTTTTTCTACTTGAGCCACTGTAGGCAGTGACAAGCCAGCAAGCGAAGCTAATTCTTTTAAGGTCATTCCCAAAACCGAACGAGTATACTTAATCCAGCCGGGCCTAACTTTCATATGTGGGAGGGATTTGAGAAGTTCAACTCTTCTTTTCTGTGCATTTTTGATAGTGAGTTTATCTAACATAATGTTATCCTTATACGTATATACATAAAATTATATCATATATTTATGCTTTAAAGCATAATAAGGTGTGAGATAAATGTGTATAAGTACACTCTAAATTCGTCACAAAACTAATCGAAACTTTTCCAACCGCTTAATATCGTGGTCATTTGTTCTTTTCAAGACAATGCATAGAAGGAATGAATGGTTCAATTACCGTCACCTAGGTTTGGCGACATCTTGGCCGGTAGCAAGCTAGTAGCAAAATGGAAGCATACTCATGAGCTGAACCGGTCGACGATCCGTTTAACAAAAAAGTGTAACCTATGTGTCGAGAATGGACCGCATCAAGTTCCTTGGCATCTAAGTAGGTGCCTTCCAAGCGACGAGGGTGCCTATCAACAATCGTCACACCAGTTGGATTTTTCTTGCTGACAGGGACTTGTCGAGGGTGTTCTTTAAACGTCCAAAAGGTGCCAGTTAAAAGGAATTTCTGTAGAACCAAGCCGCTTTATTAGGATAATCGAGGGTAATATCAAAGTACTTGAGAACGTTCCCACCAATAGCACCTGCACATTTGCAATCCATATACTGAGACATCATCTCGTCGTAAGCTGAATTTGGTCTCTTTGCGAACCATATTGGGCCAATTTTTTTGCCTGCCACCACGACGAGAGGAACACGAATCAAGTCATTATTCCCAAACCTATCCCCTGCTTGAATGACTTTCCAGTCGGGGTGCTTTTTCTGCCATTTATTGAAAATTGACTCTCTAATAAAACTGGAAGCTACAATTGCATCTTTTAAGTTTAATTCATTCATTGCAACTTCCGAGAGAACTGATGTTCCTCCTGTATCAAAAAGAACATCAAGGGATTCATCCTCAACGGAAATACTCATTCTTGGATAAAAATATCCAATTCCCTTAAAAAACAAGGGCACCTTTTGACCGCGCGGACTATCGATCTTATTTAAAAGTTTTAGAGATTTCTCGCTATATGAGAGTTGCCAAAGTCGATTTCCAAACCATGCATGACCAAACAATCCATCTTTCACAACTTTTCTTATCATTACCAATTCTTCATCTTGCCCAGACATTAGCCTTATGGAGTTATCAGTTAGGACGTCCTTAGGAAAATTATCAAAGGGGCCCTTGTTTAAAAACTTCAGGTAATTTTTTTCAACTTTGGAACCTTCTGTTTTCCAATAAAAAACATATTCAGGAAACAGTCCTGTGTTTCCTCCTGAATCAAGAAGCATGATTGCTTCGACACCATTAAACCTTAACTTGGCAAAAATGCGGTCATTTTCAAAAGATGTTTTGATCTCTTTGGCAAACACAGAACCAGTTAAAATGAGGGCCAACAAAAAAGCAAGAGTCGCTTTCATTTCAAACCGGACAAAATTGATTGAAATTGAGGAGTAAGTTTTGGCAATTGGTCTCTAACGATATTCCAGATAATTTCGAAGTCAGCTTCTTCATAGCAATGGATTAAAACATCTCGTGTACCAGCGATGTTTTTCCAGGGAATATCTGGATACTTTCCTTTGATGTCGCCGGGAAGACGTTTAACAGCTTCACCTAGAATAAGAATTTGATCTTGGACTGCCGGTAAGGTTTTAACGTCTTTCAAGAATTGATCGAATGTCATCCCTTCAACAAATTGAATGGCATTTTCACACGCCAAAATGATTTCTTGGATTGTTATCTTAGGATCACGCTGCTTGGTCATAAATGACCTTACATGATTTCAAAATTTCATCTCTCTTGTAAGAATTCTTACTCATCTCAAGAGAGCGTCTATTAAGAAGATCAATGGGACGTTTAAAAATCTGAGAGAGTTCTTCTCGGAGTTCAGCGATTTCAAACCCCCAAGTAACATTAGGTAAAAAAGTTATAAGAACATCCACATCACTTTGATCATTAAAATCATCACGGAGAAACGACCCAAAGATGGCCAATTCTTTGATCTTCCATTTCTTGCAGAACATCTCTATTTTTTTCTTATCTATATTCATAATGTGATCCTATCACAGTTAGTTCATGTAAATAAAATGAGTTATCCGACGGTTCGATCATCTCAAATGGGTAGCTGAATCTATGTTATGGATTTAATTGACGAAAAAAAGTGGTCGGGGTGATTGGATTCGAACCAACGACCACCTGCTCCCAAAGCAGATACGCTACCAGGCTGCGCTACACCCCGAACATTGATAAGGGACTATTTTTAAGACTTCTTTTGTGTTTTGTCCACGCTTTCTTTTAAGAATTGTAAAGCAGCCGAACTTGCTTTCGCCCTATGCGAAAATTCGTTCTTCCACTGCGGCAATTCAGCCAAGCTTTTACCATCATTCTCTTTTCTTTCAGGCACAAAGATCGGGTCATAACCAAATCCGTGTTCACCCCGTGACTCTGCGCCAATAACCCCATAAACTCTTCCTTCAAAAAAATAAACTTCTTCAGGCGATAAATAAAAACATAAAACACAAACAAAATAGGCCCTTCGGTCTTCCTTGGACTCTAAAAGCTTGAGAATGGACTGACACTTCTCGGTATAAAGAGAAAGTTCTGGTGCAAAGCGTGCACTCTGTACCCCTAAAATATCCGGTAAACTTTCAATGATCAGTCCTGAGTCATCTGCCAAGGTCGGGGCCTTACAAGCTTCATAATAAGCTTTCGCTTTAAGAAAAGCATTCTCGGTAAAGGTCGTGCCCGTCTCATCCACCTCGAGGGTTTTAAGTGCAGGAGTGACTTCAATGCTGCCACTAAAAAGTTCTTTAAACTCTTGGGCCTTATGAGCATTTGCAGAAGCCAGGATAAGTGAAAGCATTAAATTTTATCCAACACAGCTTTTTGTTCTTTCATCACAACCTTTAAAGCTGTTTGAGCGCAACCTAATAATGCTTGTAGATGGTCCATTGAAAAAGGCTGGCCTTCCGCCGTACCCTGAACCTCTACGAACTTTCCACCTGAAGTCATCACAATATTCATATCCGTTTCACATGATGAATCTTCTTCATAGTTAAGATCTGCAATGACTTCACCGGCCTTATTAATACCAATTGAAATCGCCGCTAGACTTTCGCGAATTGGAGTTTCTTTTAATAAACCATCTCTAATGAGTTTTCTCACGGCCATCTCTAGTGCGATATAGGCGCCAGAAATTGAAGTGGTTCTGGTTCCACCATCGGCGACAATAACATCACAATCAAGCATGATGGTTCTTTCCCCTAATTTATCTAAATCAATGATACAACGAAGGGCCCGGCCAATGAGACGTTGGATCTCTTGGGTTCTGCCCGAAGCTCCTTTTCTTTCACGATCTGAACGTGTATGAGTAGCACCCGGAAGCATAGCATACTCAGCGGTTAACCAACCCTTTCCTTTACCTTTTAAAAAAGGAGGAACGGACTCTTGAACACTTGCTGTGATATGAACCTTTGTATTTCCGAACTCCGCCATCACAGATCCATGAGCATAAGGGTTAATGCCTGTTGTAAATTTAATGGGACGGGGTGTTTCACGTTTAATTAGTGTCATAGGAACCTCGAGATGATTAAGCATATTCATGTTATAGAGTGTGATTCTACACAAGATCTCCTTAAAGAACAATTAAGCAGCATGCAAAGTTCCGAGCAATTTCTTTTAAGCTGTGACAATCAAACATTTGGGCATGGCAGAGGTGGCAACTCCTGGACATCACTTACTGGTTCATTATGTTTTTCGTTCACACTTATTCCCCATAAAATTTCAAGCTTCACGGCCTTGGAAATCTCTCTTCTAGTCGTCCGTTTTTTTGAAATAAAAGGGCAGAAACTTAAACTTAAATGGCCCAATGATCTTTGGACCAAAGATAGGCTCAAGTGTGGAGGGATCTTGGTCCAATCCTCTCACGATAATTATCTTGCTGGTGTAGGGATTAATCTCTTTTCGGAAGATAAAACGTTTGGAGGTATTTATGAATCGTCTTTTGAAATTGAGAAAAAAAAATGGTGCTTTGATCTCACTCAGTTTATACACCTTCATCGATATGAAGATACAAGTTTGCTGATTTCAGATTGGGAAAACTTTTGTGGTCATATGAAAATGGAAGTCACCATTATTGAAAATGGCAAAGAAGTTCAAGGTGAGTTTCTGGGCCTTGGAATTTATGGCGAGGCGAGGCTTTTATCCCAAGACAAAATACATCATTTTTTTAATGGAAGTTTAAGGCCTACTAGTTTTGCTCGTTAAGAATTTTTGAAGCAATCTTAGAAAGTTCCTGTCTGATCAAATTTTCGGCCAAGTCGGGAATCACTTCCCATGAAATCTTCTCTACATTCTTTTGGAACATCTGATCCATGTACTCTTTAACGTGTTTTTTTACCAGTGCTTCCATTTCAGTACGTATATCCTTCGTGTCGATCGACAGAGAAGCAGCTGCTGTCGGTTGGGCACCTTGACTTGATCGAAAGTTTGACTCTCTTTCATCTAAGGGTCTAAAAAGAGACTCATCAAAAGCGTTGCGGGATGGCTGAAAATTATTTTTAACTTCTTCTATTTTAGAAGAGACTTCTTTTTTCAATTCTTCAAACTCGTCAACTTGCCATAGATTTTCTTCAACTTCATCTCGAATCTGAGCTTCGATGCTACTTACGTCTGACTCGTCTTGTTTATAAGCATTTTGAAGATTTTCTAGCTCAAGGGGCTCAATTGTATCGTTAAAGTTTTCAATGGAGATGAGTTTAGACTTCGCTTTAGGGGACGGTTCTTCTTTCTTGGCCGTCATCTCCTCAATGGTTGGATAATCAAGATCAACATTCTCAGGAAATTTAGTTTGAAAATCTTTTTTCTCAGTCTTAATTTCTTGATGAAAATCCATGACTGGTGGTAAATCCACCTTTAGATCATGAGATCCAGCACTGATTACACCCGGAACACTCATTCCCCAATCTGAAATCTCTTGATTTAAAAGATTCATATCTGGAGCTGCAGGCCTAACTGGTTCTGGAGCAATTGATCTTAGCTTCTGCTCAGTAGTGTGGTTTACTGTCCACTGATCTTCCTCCTCGGCAGGAGGTGCAACCAGCTGTTTTTTAGCAGCAGGATATTCGATTTTATCATCATCAACAAAGGTGTCGATCATTTGCTTACAAATAGCGATAAATTTATTCGAGTCAAAAGGTTTTACAATTTTATCAGAAGCCCCTGCCTTCTCCATGGCTGCGTCATCCACGCTATCAAAGGTTCCTAAAAGCAAAAGAATTTTGGCCGAAGGTAACAAAGATTTTATCTTTGCACAAAGTTCATAGCCGGTAAATTTGTCAGAAAGATTAAAATCTAAAAAAACTAGTTTCGGTTCAATGATAGGTAACTTTGCAAAAAGTTCATTTTCAGTCGGACAATCAGTGATGTCATAGGGTTGATTGGCGAGAGTAATTTTTATAACTTTCTGTATAGTTAGGCTGTCGTCGGCCAATAAGACTTTATGGTTCATCCGTGAATCTCCTCTATGTCTTTTAAAATTATAGAGGTCGTTTATGCACTATGTGAATAAAAAAGCTAGAACTCTAAGATCATAGCGGTCAAATTATCGAGATTACCCCTAGTGTTGGATAGTTTTAGTAAGCTATTAATTCTTTCTTGGGCATCTGGAGCGGATTTATTAAGAGTATAAAGAAGCTCTTCTTCGTTTAATTGAGCATAGACTCCATCAGTAAGTAGAATAACCTTATCACCTTCTGCCAGTCTCACTTCTCTGAGTTGATAACCCAGTTCGGGATACATCCCAAAAGCGGTCATGGGCGCAGTTCTAAAACGAAGTTCAAACTGGTCTTTTGAAAGATACTGAAGAGTATCTTCAACAATCACTTTAGAAAGTTTACCTTGTCGAAAATGATAAGCACAACAATTCCCCACTCCAACTAAGATCAAAAGACTTTCGGATCGAACGGCAACGATTGCACTGGCCCCGGCTTTTTGATTCACAGGTTTTTCATTATTATTTTTTAACAAGTTCTGATGCGCATTCATCATAGAATTTAGAATGGCATTACCTTCTAAAAGGTTTTTGGGATTATAATACAAAGGCATTGTGGCGTTTGGATCATCCGAGATATGAGTGTAAAAGGTTTTTATTTCTTGTTTTAGTATTTCAACGGCACGATCTCCGCGTCCAGAACCACCAAATCCATCAAACACCATATAAAGATCATTCTCAAAATCAAAATCATATCCATCTTCATTAACCTGAAGATAAGGGCCCTGATGAGTTTGAGCGGCATAAGCTTTTAAACGCATATTACTCCAAATAATCTCTAAGTTTATCAGTAGCCTTTCGATAGTATTCACTATCGGTCGGTGAGATCTGTTGTACTTCTTGGAACTTTTCTTTGGCATCAGTAAAAAGGCTCAAAGACTCAGCGATAATACCTTCTCGATAAACTCGTTTTGAACGAGTTTCAAGTTGATTTCTAATATCATCCACTTCATTTAATGCTTCCGTGTTTGTAGGTTCAATTTTTAAAATGTCTAGATAAGCTTCGTAAGCATTTTTTAAATCTTGGCCCTCCTTAAGAGAGCGGGCCTTCCCTAACATTGGCCCTAATTCTTCACCTAACTTATCCTTTGCACCCACAAGCATGTCAGAACCTTCTTTCAAAAGATCCTCATCAGTGCCTTTTCTAAGTAAAAACTCTTCAAGTCGTAGAATTGCTCGATACCATTCTTTTTTATTAAAATGTGTTTTACCTGGTGCAAGAGCATCAACCATCGCTTTTCTTGATGCGATTTTTGCTGCTTCTTCCAATTTTTTTCTTTCTTCTTCTTTCTGCCAGGACTCAAGCTCCATTTTGAGTTGTTGAACTTCGATATTTTCCGGATCTTTTTCAGCAATCTGCGAAAAATAACTTTCCGCTACCGTGACCTGCTTTTCCTTCACAGCTTCACGCGCCTTTACTAATAATTCTTCGATGATTTTTTTAACTTTGATTTTTTCTTCTGCCGCTCTTTTTTCAGCTTCAAGCTCAGTTAAGCGTTTATTACTTGCATGTGCCTGATCTTTTAGAGACTGAACATTTTTATAATCCTTATCGATTCCAATCACAATATCAAACTGAGTAATTGCGTCTGAATATTTTCCTTGTTCAAAATAACTAAATCCAAGTTCATAAGCGATGTCTCTTAGTTTTTCATCAGCAGGAGAGATTATTTTCTTCGCGGGCCCTGTAGGCCCTGCTTTTTTCTCGGCCAAAACAGGCTTAGGTACATTCTCTTCTTCTTCACTTGGCAAAAAAACAACCAAGAGCGCAATAACACAAGCACCTATTATAAGTTTTTTTCTCTGTACAGGGTCTTTCCACATTCGTTTAAGTGCACTCTTTTCTAGAGGTGCTCCCTCAAAATCGATTCCCTGGGTATCCTCGTCAGAAATTCCCTCTTCAAGGATTTCTTCTTTCTCAATACTTTGATTACTTTCAACGGGCATCAAACGATCAGACTCAGCATCTAAAAGATCTGACCTTACCTCTAAAGTAAAACTAGTGCTTCCAATAACAAACTCATCACCGGCCGTGATCTGAGTTTTGTTGATTCTTTCGCCGTTAAGAATGGTTCCATTAGAAGAGTTTAAATCTTCTAATGTCACATCTACATTATTTTTACGAATAACGGCATGAACTGTTGAAACTTCTGGATCATTTAATACAATCTGACATTTTTTAGCATCTCTACCGATGAAAATCTCTTCAGCATCTAATTCAAATCGATCATATGGTGCATGTTCTCCAAAAAGAACCAACTGATAATTAACAAATGCCTTAAAAAACCGTGTACTTTCATTGCCATCACTATCACCTTCAACAGGAACAGCATCAAAAGATTCTGCCTCCGCTGAAGCGTCTCCCGTATTAAAATCTTCTGTTGCTGAAGTTTCCGAAGCATTAAAATCAGTATCAGGTTCTGACACAGATTCTTCTGGAGAAAATCCATTTTCAGAAAAATCTGTGTCATTAGATACTGGTACTTCTTCAGTTGTTGGGAGTTCTTGAACTTCTGATGCAGGAGTCTCATCAGTTAGCTCATCTGCTATTAGATCTGTACGTAATATGGGCTCCTCTGGCCTAACAACAGGTCCAGGATTTTTAGGTATTGCCGCATGAATAAAGGGGACAGCCACAGGTATCTCAGCAGCTGAAGCTACTTCAACTTTAGCTGACGTAGCTCCACCCTTCATATCGGAAATGAGGACTGAGTATTGTCCGCACTTAACCTCGTCACCTTGACTTAATTTAACCTTATTCACAACAGAACCATTGATCGTAATCACACCGAGCTGACTTAACTTTTCACAATACCATCCCGTCTCATCACTTCGAATAACAAAGTGATGACGCGAAATCAGAGGATCATCAATCAAAACATGACAATCTTCCGAGCGACCGACAAAAATTTCATACCTTTCAGAGATGTTAGGTGTTTCTACCTTAACTTCACTGACCGGTACTTGGTTTTTTAAGACAATCAGTATCATTTTTATTAAGTCCTAATCTAGCTTCCAGATCATTTATCTGAGAAACTGCATTTTTATGTCTTGGATCATCTGGAACCGAATACAAAAGCCTTATGATCGAACAATATGCGACTACAGCACTTTGAAATTTCAAAGAATCAGTGTCTCTTTGCGCTTTCGCTGTATAGGCTTCAATAGAAGAGTCTAAGTCTTCTTTTGTTTTACGTAAATAATACTCTGCCTGAGAATCTCCTGGCGAAATAATGAGAGCAAGATTAAATTCATGAATAGCACGATAATAATTTCCTTCACGATACTCTCTCAAACCTCTTTGATAGATCACGGCCAGTTTTTCTTTAAGAGATTTATCTTCAGCTGCCTGACGACTCTTTAATTGTTTATCAAAATCTCTCGTCACATCCTGAAACCCTTTTTTTGTCGGCTCTTTAGGAAGTTGAACGGTCGGTTGCTCATCATCCATTAGAAAAACGCCAACAACAATCACAAGCAGAATGAGAAAAGGCATCAGTGCCTTATTGTTTGTTTTGGGCTCATCCAAATTTTCTTTAATAACTTTTGTCTTTGAATTAACTTCAACTCGAGCGAATTTAAATACAGTCTGCCCAACAATGAGCTTATCACCTTCAGTTAATTGCTTTTGATTGATTTTTTTATCATTAACGACAATACCATTTTGAGAACCTAGATCTGTAACAACCCAATCTGCGCCAACTTTTGTAATCTCTGCATGTTCTCTGCTCGTTTTTGTGTCATTTAAACGAATATCAGCCTTCTCTGATCGACCAATGACAATACGATTACCTATAAGGACATAGGCCTCACCTTTATTAGTACCTGTTAAAGAAACCAAGCGGTAATAAACACCGGCTTCTTTAGGAGATTCAAAATGTTTAAGAACAAGAACGTTTTTCGCCATTAATTTCTCACAAACGTAATATAAAATCCTTTCGCAAACTTATCTTTACCAATTAAGGCCGTAACATTGATATCTATTTGTTTACCACCTATCTCGTATGTTTCTTTTTGATTACTTCCATCATTATTCGCTGATCGATCACACAGATCGATCAGCGTAGCCGCAAAACCTTGGTCTCTTGCGGTATCCAATAGACTTTGTCCGGAGGATGCGTTTTCCCGAATCCCAATGAGATCTTCACATTCAGGATTGATGTTTTGAATAACTTTTTCTGAGTTCAAAATCAGTACCGGTCCCTGGCTTCCTTGCATGAACTCCTTAAGAGTTCTAAGGTAAGGGCCATCCTCTTCTAGCTGCTGCACATCTCCAGACTCAGAATTCTGTAATTCTTTGATCCTTATCAGAATGCTATTAATGGTATTTCTTAATGGGTAAAGTTCTTTGAAAAGACTTTTTGATTCTAGTTCTTTTTGTCTTCCTCGAAGGACTCTTTCAATTTGATATTTCATCTCCTCTAATGGACGAATTGTCATATAATACAAAATTCCAAAAAAAATGATCGCCACAAGACCGGACGTAATCAGAGATTCTAAATAAGCCTTTGAATTATTTGATGCTTCTCTTGCTAAAGAACGGGGTGAAAAATAGATGGTAATAACGGCCACCACCATATCTCTACCCAAACTTCTATCATGTGCCTTTATCGCCCTAGCGATACCAATAACATTGTCACCTAAATCTCTTAGAAACTCTCTATCTTGATTTTTTTCCACACGGTAAAACTTAAGAGCATCAACAGAGAAAGAATCATTGACGATTGTATTTAATTCACCCACTGGACGATAGATTCTCCCCTCCATATCAAATAACCGATAACGCTGAACTCCTTCTGCGTCTTCACCATCCAGGAAACGAACATCGACCTGATCTAAACTTTTATCTCGTAGATATACGTTATTAAGTCTATCTACTTCCGCTGCGTATTGTTTTCCTCTAAGAGCAATTTCCCTTTCAAGGATGCTTCTGCTCTCTCTCAGTACGGGCATAATAGTAAAACCAATATTAAGAGCAATAAAGATAAAGAGTAATATCCCTACAAGTGCTGACCATTCATACTGCTGATTAAAACCGTATATAATAGGCATGATCTTGTTCTTAAAAAACCAAATGGGTTTTGCCATGATCGGAGCAGGCATAGGATCTTTTTGCTCCAGATCATCATAAGCATCCTCATCGTCATCATCACTGGTCTTAATAACACGCTTTTTTACGATCACTTTTTTCTCTAAAACATAAACGACTTGAAAAATAACATTCGGAAGAGCGATTTTATCTCCGTCCTTTAAAGAAATTTTTTTTATTATTTTTCCATTTACCAAAGTCCCATTGGAACTTCCCAAATCTTCCACATAAGCTGAATCACCATGAACAGTTACACAAATATGTTTTTTTGAAATCCCATCAGCAGGAATAATGTGATCTGCATCACTGGCACGCCCGAGCGTATTCTCGCCTTCATTAAGAATAAATTCTTTACCTCGAAGTTTGCCACCAACTGCAACTAGTTTAAACAATGACAACCTCCAAACAATCCCCTTCTAATAAATCCAAAGGAAGTTTTCCTGCTGGTAACTCCAGTGTTTTAACTGCCTTAAAATATATGCAAGTCATTCTCCAAGGCACAATATTTCTGATTATTTTGATAACTTCTCCATTCCGTCCCATAAAAACAATGTCTAATGGAAACTTCATAAAAAATGTATGGATAGAATTACAAGGGTCTATAAGAAGACCATCTGCTCCATTCTGAACTTTAGTTTTAAACATCAGACCAAGCATTCGCGAAGATATAGTATTGGCCACTAAGACATTATTTGTTAACAATTTGCCCTTATAAGAAATTTTAACTTTCATAGAGAACCCGTCATCATTTTTAAGACCATAGGTGCAAAGATCGCTACGAGTACAGCAGGAAGAATAAAAAAGATCATTGGAATGAGAATTTTAGTGGCCGCCGTGGCCCCTTGTTGTTCTGCACGAGATGATCGTTTAACCCTAAGTTCTGCTGAAAGCTGTTTTAAGATCGGAGCAATCGATGCTCCCACAGAGTCAGCTGCAATCAAGGTTGCACAAAATGAGTTGATTTCAATAATGTTTACTCTCCATCCCATTTGCCTAAGTCCTTCCGCCCGAGTTGATCCAATCCGAGTCTCTTTAATTAAAGTTTCAAATTCCTCAACCAATGGACTTGGTGGTGCTTTTTCCATCACTCTTTGAATGGCCGCCATAAAATCCAAACCTGCTTCAACTGATAAGGCCAACATGTCGACTATAAAAGGCATGGCCCGAAGTGTTTCATCTGCACGTTTACTAATGAGTCCCATAAGCCAGATGTTTGGATAAAAATAACCAATAATTGCCATAACTGGCGTTATAATAAGAGGCCAGTTTTCCTCCATCAAAAAACGAACCGTCAGGAAAACAAACGGCCCACCTAAGATCATAAAAAACTTCAATGCAACAAACTCTTCAGGAGTAATCTCCTTAGTCAAACCAGCATTCGCCAACTTTTGCCTATACTTTGTCTTGATGTTTTGTTTATTTTTGAATCCCTGAACTACGGGGAGAAAGAATCTTTTATAAAATGGTTTTGTAAACTTAATGAAAGCTTTTTCATTTTTACCTTTATTTGTATTCTCAGCGTCCTCTAAGGCCTCTTGAGTTTTAAACTTATCTTGTTCTTCCATAAAACCACGAACAATCAGATAAATCGCAATAAAGATAAGCACTAAAGGACCATAAAAAAGAGCTGTCAGAGCTTCCTTTTTAAAATCCTCTGATTCTTTTTTATAATAACCAACTTCCACTCCCGAAGTTGGAACAATAAAACATCTCATCTGTGCATCAGCAATTTTATTTTCTTTAAGATCTAGAATACGTTGAGCTTTTTCAAAAGCATCATCAGTATTTCCTCCTAGGCCCTCAGCTGCACTTATACTTTTCTGAAATTGCTTTTGTATTCGCGCTTTACTCAAGATTGGAAAGATGCCATTTCGAGCGTCTTCCATCTCTTTTGCATTTTCGCTGTCTGCGTAATCATCAAAGATAATTTTTCCATCTTCATTTGTTGGAAGTCTTTGCATTTCAAAGGCAGCAGTACCTTCTCGATTAAGATACATAATGTCATTCAAGAAGTTATTGCTCTTAACACTCGTTGAAAGAGATGAGTTCGGAACAAATACTTTATCACCGGCATAAGTGACGGCATCAACAAACAGCGTACATTCACGTGGTTTTGAAACAGAAGGAGATGTGACAGTTGAAATAACTTTTAATTTTCCTACTTCTCCACCCTGAGTTTTATAAAAGTATGTATTGCCACGCATTTCAGCAGTGAGAAGAATTGGTTTTTTAGAATACTTGGTAGAAGTTGCAGCATCAACATTGGCGCCTGCAGGCTT
>CAMCZE010000014.1 GCA_945885655.1 Bacteriovorax stolpii
AAAGTATTCTTCAACTTTAGACGCACCAATTTCCGTTGGTCGAAATAGCGTTTAATTCCTCCATTGTGGCTTAAAACAACAAGATTTCCTTCGTAGTTTTTTACAATTCCAAAAGTATGGTAAAGACCATACCCTCCTGTTCTTAGGCGGCGAGTAGAGACTCCTTCTTTAAAGCTATGTTCGATATAGGTCTCATCATTAGGTTGATTGTACTTCTGAGACATTTTTGAGGGAATTCCAATTCCGGAATCTAAAACACCTAAATAGAGCTGATCATGTTTTATTTCAGCATATAGATAATAGCGTTCCGATCCGGAGTGATCTGTAGCGTTCTGAAGGAGTTCGTTAAGGATAAGTTGTGAATGAAAAATATTCTTATCAGACAAAAAAGAAAACTTTTCTGCAAATCGAATATTAAATACAGGCGAAAATCCTCCGTCAATGCACATATTGATCGATGTGGGTGTTTCTTGAAAATGATCTTTGCTCGTAAGTCTTTCAAGCGAAAGGGACTTAAAAATAGGATGATGAAATTCTTTTGCTAAAGATGGACTTAAATTATGATGAGAGATTCTGGTCTGGGTTTCATTAAGCATATCAGTTAATACGCTAAGAATACTAAAGCCGGAGGATTCAATCTTTAGAGTCTTTTCCCAGTTCAAGATGAGAGTTTTGCCTTGACTCATTTTTTCGAAAACTTTTATCAAATTTAAAAGATAGGTAGAGCTTATGACTTTAGGCATAGAAAGTTGCATGCATGAAACTATACGCAAAACTCCACTTTTTGTCCATTTTTTATGTTTTAACACTGCCGGAAACGTACTTTCTTAATTAAAATCAGTGACTTAGGTTGCGTACAGTTAAATGGTTGTATTAAATTTTGAAAATATCTAGATTTAAGCTAATGATTTCTTCATTCGGGGAAGGAATAAGAATTTCTTCTTGCTCAGCGATCATCTTAAGCACAAGATTTCTAATTTTAATGGCATCTTTTTTTGAAAGGGTAAGAACCCCTGAATAATGGAGATTGAAGTCATTCTCATTTTCCAAACAGAGAATGGCCTTGTGACGGTAGTTCTGGTGGTGAGACTTGATGAGGGGGGAATTATTTTTTAAATGAATACGAGTTTTGCCTATATGATAACGATCGTTTTTTCCCTTAAGAATTAATCCCTTATTTTCTAAAAAATTTAAAACTTTTTGAACAAAGGTGAGATCAAGCTTAAGTCTCTCGGCAATGAGTTCAGCTTTTTGAAATTTATCAATCGAGACAATCATGTGAATGGCACAATAAGACCAGTGACTGTAGTAAATGGACTTAGTTTCAATGTCTAAGTCAAGATTCACATCTTTGATCTGCTTATCGATTTTTTGGTGATCTTCCTGAGTGGTTTTAATCTTTTTTCGGTAAAAATCTTGAAGCTCTTTAGAGCCCGCTCTTTCTGCATGGAGAAGAGTAAAAAGAAAATCTTCTTCTTGGGATTTGAGTTTCAGGAAACTTGCAACTTTAATGATGTTCTCGGGACTAAAATGAATTTTGCTTTTATTAAGAACCTGGGAAATATAGCCAGGTCCACAGTTAAGTACCTCAGCAAGCTTCACCTTGGCCCCTCGGCCAATCTGTTCTTCTAAAGCATCATTAATAAAATCTCGGTAATCGCCGTAGGTGAATATGTTCATTTAGTAAATACTAAAATATGAGGGGCTAAATTTCAATCAAATGTAAGCATAATCTAAAAGATATGGGAGATATTATTTACAAGGATTAAGCCTTATGGGAAAAATAACAACTGAGGGAGATACAAATGAAATTGTTACTTTTAAGTATCATGTTTTTGGGAATGAGTTTTACTCATGCAAGTGAAGGTAATGGGTCTACAGGTGGTGGGCCCATTTACGGTGATCAGCTCAATCCATGGTTTATTCAGAATACAAAAAATGTGAATTATTGCGTAGAGATTGCTCCGGAATTCAGCCAGCTTCCACGGGGCCGAGTTTTAGAACTCATTAAAAATTCATTTTCATTTTGGAAAAAAACGTTTTCAGGATTTCCTAACTTTATTCCAGTAGAGATTTCGCCGACACCAGTGATGTTAAGCCAAGAATTCATTTTTAAAGAAAACTGTAGTGATACCATTGATATCGTATTTCAGATGGGTTTTTTAACTCCAGCTCAAGAGTTGAGTTATCCAAACTATAAACAAATAATCGGTAAAGTTGGGAGAACTCACTATGATGAGCAAAATTTAAAGGGCAGAGGATTTATCTATATTGCTCCAGAAGAAGGAAGATTTAGGCCCTCTTCGCCTAATTTTATATCCCGTCCTTGGTCTTCAGGAAAAAACTTAAAGCTCCAAATGGCCCTCATGCATGAGTTAGGGCATGTTTTTGGACTTCAAGATGATTATTATGGCACGTACGGACTTATGAATGCTCGTTTCGTAGATATGATCACACATAAAAAATCTCCAAAAGCTCTTGAAAATAATATTCAAGAATTAGCGACTTCGTTGGGATGTAACACCCATTTTGATGGCTCGTCTCATCATTCATTTAGAAGATTTACTCTTCCACCGATTGAAGTAGAAGAAGAAAAAAATGGAGGAGATGACATCAATGAAATCCTCAATCTTCCCGATCAGTTTACTTTAGACATAAAATCAAAAAATAAGATCATGACCATTCGTATGAATAATAAGTTGTTTGGAACAATTAAGTTGAATCATTCAAGTTTTAATTCAGCAGAAAATGGTGGCGCCATTCATCTTTTTCTAACTAAAAAACAAAAAGTTTTTAACAAGGTTCCGGCCTGGGCCTATGAGTCCAATTTTCCCTTCTTCCAAATTTTTAAATCAGTTGTAAGAAAAGACGAAGTCTTAAAACTTAACAATAATGAAGAAATAAAAGTCTTCATTAATTATAATCAGTTTTGTAAGCCTTCCATAGGTTCTGTTTATAAAGGTAAATTATATTTAGATATTTTTACTGGCATTTAAATAAAAAAGCCCCACTTTTAAAGAGGGGCTTTTTTATTGTTATTTAATTTTATTCCAAACCAACTCACTACCAAAAAAGTTTTTAAGTCCTAGCTCATTCTCAAGCCAAATCTCTTTAAGATTTGCTCTATGCGTTTTAAGCTCTGGACACTCAAAAGTTAAAACTGGAGCGTTGTATTTTTCAACGGCAAAGGTTCCAAGGGATCCTGGTGTAGGGTAACCAATGTCATCGGCCATCTCATAGTTATTATAACTACTGAAATATTCGGCTACGTCTTTGCAATTACCATTGTGATTGAGGATCGGCTTCCACGTATGGAAAGAGATGATCAAACCTGGTTTATATTTATCAAAAATTTTCACTAAAAATTGATTCTCAGGCTCTGACAAAGGTTTAGGGCCTGGGTTGTATTTGGGTTTGGTGATCGTCCCTGTCCAATCTTTAGTTGGAAGATTACGGTTAAGGTCCACAAGATGAGCATTCACACGAGTTTGAGCGCGATAACCATCCACATTAAGGATAGGAATCACAACCATGGGTAGATCTTTTAAATTGTGCTCAAGTTTGAGCCAAGAAAAAAGTTCTTTAAGCACGTATACGCCTTCAACTTCATCCCCATGAACCCCACCGATGAGGTAGAGGTACTTCGGTGCCTTGATATCAGTTTTAAAAACGGGGATCGCATGGCCTTCAAGAGAATGCCCACTTTCTAATTCAGAAAAAATCATACTTGTTCACGATGAAGATACACGGCGGCTTGACCAGGTGTCTCTTCAACCTCCACTTCTAAAGAAGAAAATTGATATTTAAAACGCTCTTTAACTAATCGACGAATTTCTTCACTGACATAAACAGCAATGCGCTCGGCACTTGTATTTTGAATCGGCAGAAGCAGAACATCTTGCTCGGGAATCGAGAAATAAGACTCATCAGGTGTTTCAATGATGATGTTTTTTTTCTCAGAATAAATCTTCAAGAGTTTATGGTCTTTAGGAATAAGCAGTTTATGGTCAAGATTGTTGCAAATCTCACGTACGATGGGTTTGATATTTAAAAAATCAAAAACCATATCTTCTTTAAGATCAGGGGCCTCACCTTTGACTAATACACGGTAGTTGTGGCCATGAAGCGGTTCTCTTGTGCCATCCTCAAAAATCATGAAATGCGAGGATGCAAAATTAAAGTATTGCTTATAAACTTTAATGGAAAAAGTAGGACTCAAGGGCCATTATCCTGGTTAGTTAACAATCCAGAGAACATACCCCTCTCGCTCCAAACTTGGCAAAGGGAATTCCTCTTTTTATACGCAGCATCAAGGTACACCTATGGTTAAAAAACATCTAAAATCATTGCAATTACTTGAAAAGTGGCTTCGTTCTCAAGGGCATAAGTCAGATGAGCTGAAAAATGCGTTTGAGCTTATAGCAGAGGCCATTGAATCAGTCGTAGAAAAAGACAATCAAGAGAGCATGGACGAGCTTCCAAGTCCCAAAGAAATTTCTGATGAACCGGCCACATTGGCCTTGTATAGTGATGGTGGATGCCGGGGAAATCCAGGGCCAGGTGCTTTTGGATTTGTCATTCAGTCTTATGATGGAAAAGTTTTTTCAGAAGGTGTGGGGTTTGAAACCATGACCACAAACAATAAGATGGAACTTTCTGGCCCCATCTACGGGCTAAGAGATTTGTTGCAACTTCTACCGAATAAGAATCAAGAACCACTTCTCACTAAAATAAAAGTGATCACAGATTCTAAGTATGTGGTGGATGGGATGAAGAGTTGGGTCGCAGGATGGAAGTCCCGCGGTTGGAAAAAAGCCGATAATAAGACACCTGAAAATCTGGAACTCTGGCAAGAGTTGGATCAGTTACGCACAAAGTTCATGCAAGTTGATTGGATGTGGGTGAAAGGTCATGCTGGCCATCCTCAAAATGAATACTGCGATAGGAAGGCCAATGAACTTATGGATAAGCATCAGTTTTAGTTTTTTCTTTTGCCTAAATGTAGAGGCAAAATGTGATTTTAAAGGGTATTTGGCAAAGATCTATTCGATTTCTGGTCCTGTAACAATTGCCCTAAAAGAAATGGGTCAACTTAAAAATCCTAAACTTAAAGGAATTTCCATCTTTCATCCCATAAAAGAGCAAGAGTTTTCAGGCAAGGTTTTGCCTGGAGGCATTTTTTTAGGCAGAGAGAGTTTTAATGAGTTTGCTGGAGGGGTGGTGTTTTATGATGAAAGTCGTGAGCTCTCCCGGATACTTGGGCCACTTAATTCTATTCAGAGCAGAGAGATTAAAACCCGAGGTCTAACACCTCATGAGGTGACACTTTCTATTATCACTGAGCTACGAACATTTATGGAAGGCTGCGATCCTGAGTTTGGAATGTTAGAAAAAACATCTTTAGAGATTCAAAAAAAGATTTTTAAACTTCTCGTTAAACCATTAACGATTAATTTTTACCTGGGGGCCTTTACTCAGGGCAGACCTCCTGAGATGCTCATTGTTAATGATGGTGTGGTGAAGTGGTTAGTTAAAGAAAAAAAAATTAAAACTTATTCTTCAGACTTAGCTTACGTGAACTGGTCGGCCAAAATTTTGCATCAGATGCCTAAAGATACATTCCATGTGGCGATTCAAGATTCTGGAAGAGATATGAAAGAAAGATTTGTTCAAACTTCAGAGAATATTTCATTTGTTTACCCGGGCTCACTTATACCCGGGTTATCGCAGCTGCGTGCTTTTTTAAGTTTGTTCGAAAAAATTCAGCGTTGAGGTTGGGCCGCTTCTCTTTTTTTAGCTTCATCTAATGCGGTTTGTGCCAGGATTTTCATCTGAGAAAATTCTGGGCCAGAACTAATACCACCTTCGGAGAGTATCTTACTTTGCATTTCTTTGGACTGATCCACACGCTCTTGAGAAGGGGGATGAGTGGACATGGCATCCATTATTCTTGCCATTAAAGCGTTGTTATCTTTTTTTGCCGATTTTTCTAAGGCCAGTAAGCGGCCATAAAAATCTCCCACTTTCATTTTATCATAACCAGCATTTACCGCGTATTTAAAACCAGCTCTATCTGCTTCAAGTTCATCTTCACGTGAGTTTTCCATGAAACCGTATTTATGAATGAGAAGTCCGGCACCACCGCCACCAGCTGCACCATAGGCGGCCATCTTTGTTTTACAGGCCATATCATCTGCTTTACATAATTTTTTACCAACAATAAGGCCTACGGTTCCTCCGAGAACTGCACCCACTCCACCATAAAGCCATGTTTTATTTTGTTCTTTTTTAGCAACATACATTCTTTCGGCCGTGTGACGAGCAGTGACGTGAGCAATCTCATGTCCGATAACTCCGGCCACCTCAGCTTCGGACTGGGCCATGGCAATAATCGAAGTTGTAATAAAAATGCTTCCCGCAGGTAGAGCAAATGCATTGACGTTAGTCACATCAACGGTCGTGAAGTTGTAGGTATAAGGGTTATGATGTAAGTTATTTGCACGAACAATTTTTTGCCCTAAGTTTTCGATGTAGATCTGAAGTTTCTGGTCTTTAACTTGAGGATATTCTTTTTGCATTTGGCCTAGAGCTTCTTTAGTCAATTTCTTTTCGTCTTCTACGCTCATGTCGACTTTTTGACCTTTATTGTCAGCTTCGCGGTATCGGTTGGATGTTTTTGAAGAACATGCAGAAAGGATAAAGATGAGGCCTAAGGTATGGGCCAAGATTTTTTTGCTAAACATGTCTAAAGCTCCAGGATAGGATGGTTCTCACGTATGTATAATTTTGAATTAAAAGATCCATCTTTTTTACCACACGCTGGTTGTGAGATAGAGTTTAGCCTTAAGAGTTCTCACGGGCAACTTTTGGTTGGGGAAAATGGGGTAGGGAAAACCACTCTGTTGCATCGAATCTGGAAACAACTTTCCACTGAGTCCTCCGTCGTCTTAGTGGAGCAAAGGCCCCTTGATTATTTTTATGACAGAAAGGTCGGAGAAATAAAAAAAATCCTTTTGGGCATGGGGCAAAAAAATTCACTTATAGATGTGTGGAACACTTTGGGTCTTCATGAAAAGGAAGATCGATTTTTTTCAACACTCTCTGGTGGTGAGAATCAAACTGTTAAACTTGCTACTTCACTGTGTCTTAAAGCTTCTTATTATCTATTAGATGAGCCTTCTCAATTTTTAGATCAGATACGAAAAAAGAAACTTGCTGAAATTCTAAATCAAAAAATAGATGAAGGAAGTTCGGTTCTTATAGTTGAACACAATGCTCAATGGCTGCCTCAAGGTTTTTCTGTGATGGAGATGATTTCAACTGATGGTTGGGTCAAAAAAGGAAAAACGTGGATTACTTAACGCTCAGACTTTTAAGCGCCTTTTTTACTGGTGTGATCATTTCCCAAACAGGAAGTTTTATCCAGATGGGAACAAGAAACATCTTGGCCTCTCCATCGACCTTAGGTTTTGATGGGCTTGCTATTTTATGGGTTCTAGTTGTTCATTCTTTAACTTTATATTTAGATCAAGAATTCTCTGCGCTGAGTTTTGTTTTTTTAGGTTTTCCTTTGTTTTTAGGAATTGGTTGGTATTTTAGTGGTATGCTAAAAGGTAAATCTAAATTTGAAAGGCCGATTCTTTTAGGTCTTACTTTTAATCTTTTAGTGGGGGCCATTTTTTCTTTATGGCAGTTTCTTTTTCTGGCCTTCAATTTACCTTTTCCCGTAGAGTTATGGTTTGGACATTTTCGATTTGTTCAAACATCTTTTTTATTTGTGCTCTTTGGGGTTGAGCTGTTAATTTTTTGTGGTTATTTTTTTTTACAAAAAGATTTTTTATTGTACTCATTGGGTTCTAGCATTGCTCAAAATTGGAAACATCAAGAAAAAAGGTTTTTCATCTTTCTATTTACAGCGGTGGCCTTAGGCACTTTTATTGTTGTGAGTTTATTTGGGGCATTTTCATTTTTGGGTTTGATTTTTCCTATTGTTGCGCGAAAACTTTGGTTTAAAAATAAAGACCTCAAAGGGGAGCTTCTTTGGGGAAGTTTCTTAAATGGCCTAATCCTTATGACCGTTGATTTTTTATGTTATTTTTTCCCCATTCATGGTGCAGAAATTCCGGTCGGGCTTATTGTTTCATCTCTTGGCGCACTGGGTCTAGGGGCCATTCTTTACAAGTCTTTTCATCGGGAAACACTGGCAAAGATATAAGATTAGCGTTATTCTTATCAAGATTTAAATCAACAAAGGATTGCTCTCTATGAAAAAAACATGGATTTATTTTAGCCTTTTAGCTTCTGTTCTTCTCTTTTCTGCCTGTAACTCAAATGATCCAAAAAAAGTTTCTTTGGACACAGATGATGACAAAACTTTTTACGCAATGGGCTTCATGCTTGGTGGTAACCTTCAGCGTTTAAGTCTTTCTGATAAAGAACTTGCGGCCCTTTATAAAGGTGTTGCTGCAGCTTCTAAAAATGAAAAATCTGAAGTTGATATGGCCAAATTCCAAAACCGTATCCAAGAAGTTTTTAAATCTCGAATGGATAAAGTTGCTGCTAAAGAAAAAGAAGCTGGAAAAGGTTTCCTTGATACTTTCGTGAAAAACGAAGGCGCAACTAAGACTGAATCAGGTCTTGCGTATAAAGTGATCAAAGAAGGTACTGGAGCAACTCCAGGAGCTGAAGATGTTGTTGAAGTTCACTACCACGGAACTCTTTCTGACGGTACAGTGTTTGATTCTTCTGTTGAGCGTGGAAAAACAATTTCTTTCCCACTTAACCGTGTGATTAAAGGTTGGACTGAAGGTCTTCAAACGATGAAAGAAGGCGGAAAATCTAAATTCGTAATCCCTGCTGAGCTTGCTTATGGCGAAGCTGGTGCTCCTCCAAAAATTCCAGGTGGTGCTACTCTGGTTTTCGAAGTTGAGCTTTTCAAAGTTACCAAAGCTGCTGATGCTGCTAAGGAAGCTGCTAAAGCTGCTCCTGCTACGAAAGCTGCTCCTGCGCCTAAGAAAAAATAATTTTTTTCACAAAGCTCGTTTAAATATAAGGCCAGGGGATACCTGGCCTTTTTTGTTGTTACTCAGGTGAAATTTTTTATGAATGAAATCATCATTATTTCCATACCCATTTTCCTTATTCTTCTGACTCTCGAAGCTTACGTGTCATATAAAAAGAAAAAAAACTTTTATAAGCTCAAGGACTCTTTAGGAAATTTAGGCACAGGGATTATCAATCAGTTAATTGAAGTCTTCACGAAGGCTGCCCTGATTCTCCTTTATATCTATGTCTATGAACATTTTGCCATAGGTCTTAAACTCTGGTCAGATAACTTTCTAACCCTCCATGGATTTGTTTCTTGGGTGATCGTTTTTATTTTAACAGATTTTATTTATTACTTTTTTCATCGACACTCTCATGAGATCAATCTGTTTTGGGCCGCCCACATGGTTCATCATTCAAGTGAAGAATACAACTTTTCTGTGGCCCTAAGGCAGTCGGGAATCTCAGGAGTGCTAAACTGGGTTTATGGCTTAGTATTGGCCCTTATGGGTGTTCCGGCCCACATGTATTTTATTTGTTATGGACTCAATCTCATTTACCAATTTTTTATACACACTCGTTTTGTAGGCAAGTTAGGCTTTTTAGAAAAGATTTTAAACACTCCTTCTCATCATCGTGTTCATCATGCTCGGCAAAGTAAATACCTTGATAGTAATTATTCGGGCATCTTTATTATTTGGGATCGTCTTTTTGGCACCTTTATAGAAGAAGAGGAGGAACCTCGATATGGGGTGTATCCTCGTTTTCAAAGTTATGATCCGGTCCGGGCCAATCTTGTGCCGTATTCTGAGCTCTATTATTATGTAAAAAAAGCTAAAGGATGGGATAAGGGACGTGTGCTTTTTTCAGGACCTTTATGGTTATACGATCATTTTAAAAAGGATCAAAAATTAAATGTGCTAGAAAATAAAATAGCGGCGGATATTCCGTCGTTTTTGCTTTTTATTTTTGCTTTAGCATTCGGTGTAATCATTCTTTTTGTTCCTGCTCTAACTCTTGCTGTTAAAGCTGGAATTATGTTGATTGTTTTTTCATTATTAACAATGATGGGAAAAAGATTGGATCGACAAGCTTAGATAAAAAGATCAAAAAAAAGGCCGGGATAAAACCCGGCCTCTCATCAAAAAAGAATTACTTCTTAGGTTTGAACCAACAAAGCGGACGAGTTCCCATAGAATGACCTAAAGAAGGGTGACAAGTACCTTTTACTTCATCAGTTGCAGAAACATCTTCATTCATACCAACGTCACATAATGAACCTTGGAAATATGTATCAAGACGACACTGAGCTTTCGGGTGATTATCATCAGTGCTTGAAGTTACTTTTGAATCAGGGGTTTCAAATTTTGGATCCCCTAATTTTCCTAGTACGGCAAACAAGTTAGATACCGACATACCTGCCATGCTTGTACGAACACAAAGTGCCGTATCTTCTTTATCACCCCTAGTCGCTGCACTACATTCAGAGGATAATTTAGAAGGAATAGTCATGGTTGAGATAACTCTAGAGTTATCATCATTTAAGAAGACTTTACGAAGACATTTAAGTGTTGCGAAGTAATCGGCCTGACCTTCGTTTGTTGCCCAGCTTGATACTGATGTACCAGACTGTCCACCCCACCATCCACCACCGGCCGGAGATCCACCTTTTTTAGGTGCCCCACCAATGTGGTGACCGATTTCATGACAAACAACAAGAGCGAAACCATCTTCAGTGATAGTTGAGTGACGAGCAAGACCACCGAACATGGCCACTTTCCAATTTTTTCCGGTCTGAGATGCGTATGCATTTACAGTACCGTCAGACCAGTTACGGTCTACAGAAAGTTTTGCACCTGTATTACTAATGATTGGATTGTAAACGTTCACAACTTTATCAATAACTGCGTTAAACTGAGTCTCTGATAGACCAGTTGCGCTTTTATTATTAACAGAAATGAATAGGTCGTTCTCTGGTACAAATCCTTTAGTACCATCTACCGTGCATGCCAATGACAAACCTGCAAATGACAAACTAGCGATGACTGCTACTGTCTTCAGTTTGTTAACCATTTTAAATCCTCCATGATCCCCAACATAAAAATTATGTTAAGATTTTGTTAAGCTGACTGTATTGTTTCTTAGCTCAAAAAGAACTGTCTACCTGGAATCAAGTTGACACCGTCATTGTAAGAATTTGTTGGAAAAGTTTTAATCATCATTCCTATTTCTGTGTATATCCCAGTCAATTTTAAAGGAAGCGTCAAAATAACAATGCTTCTTGCGGGAGGGAGCAGGATGTTTAAGCAAGCATGATTCTTGATGTTTTAAGCCTGAGTAGCTTGCTCGGTTTTTAATTCTTAGTTTTAAGCTCAAACGTTGAATCATTTTGCCGATAAGAAATTGAGAACAAAGAGGTTGTTATGAAGTTTCTATTATCGTTTATGTTTTTTGCGGGATTTGTGGGTGCAGCTGAAGAAATAAAATCTTCTGGACCTAAACGCGAAATTGTAAAAGATTCTCCTATGGATGACACAAAAAAAATCCCTATCAAAACACGAGATATTGCAGTGATCGTCACTAAAGAAGGCTATTATCCAAAAAGTATTTCTGTCTTTGAAGGAGAAAAAGTGAAGTTTTATCTCACTTCAACAATAGAAGAACCAGATTGTATGATTGTTGAATCTTATGGTGTTTTTATGGGGGCCAATAAAGGAAAACTAACTGAGGCAGAAGTCGTATTCGACAGGGCCGGTAATTTTGCTTTTTATTGCCCAAGTTCCAAAAAAGATGGTCGTATCGTTGTGATTAAAAAGTTTGAACCTAAACGTGAAGTGGCATCTGATGTATGGATGCCCAAAGAATATTAGGAGCTACTAGATGAGTGGCGTTTTTCAAGACGCAATTGCGAGCCTTCTTGGACCGATCAGTGATCTGTTAAAAGATCCTACGGTCTCAGAGATCATGATCAATGGGCCGTATGAAATATTTATTGAAAGAAAAGGTCTTGTGTACAAGGCCCCTAATAAATTTCCTGATGATGAGGCCCTCATGGCCTCTATGCGTGCGATTGCTCAGTCTGTAGGTCGAGTCATTGATGCTGATAATCCACGTCTAGATGCTCGTCTTCCAGATGGTTCTCGTATCGCGGTTGTTATTCCTCCTATGGCAAAGGCCGGTGTGACGGTTGCGATCCGGAAATTTTCTGAAGAAAAATTAGGTCTAAAAGATCTTATCAATTTTGGTTCTCTTTCTCCGGATGGAGCGCGCTTTTTAGATTGTTTAATGTATCTAGGAAAAAATACACTTGTGAGTGGTGGAACTGGATCAGGTAAAACAACGATGCTTAACGTTTTAGGTGGAAGAATGCCAAAAACTCAGCGTCTCTTAATTATTGAAGATGCTGCCGAACTTCAAATTAAGGCCGAGCATGTTGTGCGTTTTGAAACACGTAAAGGAAATCCTGAACGAGGTATTAAAGAAGTGACGATCCGTGATCTCATGGAATCTGCCCTTCGTCTCAGACCAGATAGGATTATTGTGGGAGAGGTAAGGGGACCCGAAGCTTTAGATCTATTAAATGCTATGGGTACTGGCCATGAAGGTTCTATGGGAACGGTACACGCTAATAATCCAGTGGATGCTTGTACACGGCTTGAAACCTTATGTTTAATGGGTGAAACTCGAATTCCGCCTGATGCTATCAGAAAGATGGTGGGCAGTGCCCTTCAAATGATTGTTCAGTGCTCCCGTTATCATGACGGGGGACGTAGAACTTCGCATATCTCAGAAGTTTTAGGTGTAGATGAGCATGGTCGTTATGTGGTGCGAGATATCTTTCGCTGGATTCAAACAGGAAAAGACCCTGATACCGGGAAGTTCATTGGAGAAATGGTGGCCACTGGTTATGTGCCGTCATTTTTTGAGGAATTTATTGCTAATAAATTGCCGTTTCCTAAAACAAATTTTAAAGCACCTGAATGGGCGCTTCCTCTTCTAAAAAAAGCTGCTTAACGTCTTTTCAGAACTTCTTGGACAAATGATAATATCAGCTCATATCAAGGAGCACATTATTATGAGTACCATTAAGCATATTCATGCCCGTCAAATTTTAGATTCTCGTGGAAATCCTACAATAGAAGTGGATGTCACAACCGATAGAGGTCATGTGGGTAGAGCTTCTGTACCATCTGGTGCCTCAACAGGAAGCCGTGAGGCCTTAGAACTTCGTGATGGAGACAAATCTCATTATATGGGTAGGGGTGTACTGAAGGCCGTTGATCATGTGAACAAGCTCATTGCTCCACTATTGATTGGGAAAAATGTTTTTGATCAAAGAGCGATCGATCATCTTATGCTTGAAATCGATGGCACTGAAAATAAAACAAATCTTGGTGCGAATGCGATCTTAGGCGTTTCTATGGCCGTATGTCGTGCGGGAGCTCTAGAGAAAAATAAACCTCTTTATCGATACCTGTTTGAAGATCTTAAAGTTCCAAACCCAGTAGGGAAGTTACGTTTGCCAACACCTCTTATGAATATCATTAACGGTGGCGCACACGCTTCCAATAATTTAGACATTCAAGAATTCATGATCGTTCCTCACATGAAAAAAAGTTTTTCTGAAAACTTTCGTGCAGGGGTTGAGGTTTTTCATCATTTAAAAAAAGTTCTTCATGATCATGGTCATTCTACTAACGTGGGGGATGAGGGTGGATTTGCCCCCAACTTAAAAGATCATGGGGAAGCGATTTCTTCTATTTTGACGGCAATTAAAAATGCTGGTTACAAACCAGGCATAGATATCTCTTTGTCTTTAGATTGTGCAGCTTCTGAATTTTATAATGAAAAGACTAAAAAATATGAAATGGGTGGCGCAGAATTTTCTAACGATCAGATGATTGATTATTACGAGGGTCTTATACTCTCTGCACCTATTTATTCAATTGAAGATGGTTTTGATGAATCTGATCAAGAAGGATTTATCAAGTTTCAGGCCCATCTCGGTAAAAAAATAATCAACGTGGGGGATGATCTATTTGTGACAAATGCAAAAATTCTTAAACGTGGAATCGATCATAAAGAGGCCAATGCTATTCTTGTTAAGGTAAATCAGATTGGTTCACTTTCTGAAACATTTGATACTCTTAAGCTTGCTTATGATAATGGCTTTAAGGCCATCATCTCTCATCGTTCTGGTGAAACAGCTGATTCTTTTATTGCCGATCTTGCTGTGGCCTCAGGTGCTGGGCATATCAAAACGGGCTCAGCTTCTCGTTCAGACCGGATGGAGAAATATAATCAACTTCTTCGTATTGAGGAAGAGTTGGGTGCTCAGGCGATCTTCGAACCTGTAAAATAATGACATCACAAGGAAGGGGAAGTTATTCCCCTTCCTTTTTACTTTGAGAAAGGCCACTTGGCCTCTACAATAAAGCAATGATACTGGACCTAAACTCAAAGGTGGTCCCATGAACTCGAAGCTTTTTGTTGGTTTGACATTTTTTCAAGAGAACTCTTTTTCAAAGAGTATTGAAAGTTTTAGATCTCGTTATGATTATAAAAATCAAACAAATCCCTATCTTCATTTACCAATCGTGCCACCATTTGAAATCCCTGTGACAGAAGTCAAAAAACTTAAGCAGGAACTTATAGAAGAGCTAGAATCTTTTTATTTTGAAAACCTTGTGAGTCATACAATTAAATTTACGGGCATTGATGTCCATGAATATAAAAAAAATAAAATTCTTTGTTTAAATCCTATCATCGAGGATGAACTCTCTTTTTGTCAGGAATCCATCTTTTCTATTTGTCAGTCTTATATTCAAGAACGTGAAAAGAAGATGAAAGAGGCCTCAAAAAAAACCTTTCTAACTATCGGACGCTCGCAAGATCCAACCGAGCTTCATTCTTCCATCGAAGCAGCGAAGAGGGAGTTTCAAGAATTTACGGCCCTGCCTTTTGAATCAATTTGTCTTTTTTCAAATAATAATGGCACTTGGTACCGAGAAGCAGCACTCTTGAGCTTTGAGAGGCCAGATGACAAATTTTTGCAATCATCTCGAGTTTCCATATAATAGATTCATGAATATTTTTTTTCTTTTTATCCTGGGCCTTCCTTTAATTGGTTCTGCTCAAACAAGTTACGTTCCTTCTGCCATCCTTCTTAAGAAGGGAGGACATGAACTCTATGTTGGAGGTGATTATTTTAAAACCATGCAGACGGTTAGTAAAAATGGTTCACTGACCACTTTGCAGGATGGAGAAAGTTTTTCTCGTCTTCAGGCCGAGGCCGGTGGGTTTTATGGCGCTAATGATAATTTGCAGTTTGGATTAGGTCTCAGATACCGCCAAAATCGTAGTTCGGTTAATTCTACGATCTCAAACCAAACAGAGGATCTCTCAAACAGCGGCATCCAATCAACTTTTCTTAATATGAAATATGGTTTTAGGCCCGTGGGTCTTATGTTTTACGCCCTCGAAGGGACATTCCGTTATACTCCTTACACCAATGAAGAGCAGAGCTCTACTCAGAGTGCTGCTCTGGCACTGGGGGATGACGGGAATGAATATTCCGCAGGACTGGCCGTTACTTATGCTTCTTTAAGTAATAATTATATTTCTCTAAGAGGTGGATTACGGCGGCCAGGTGTAGAACTTTCTGATGAAGTGTATTGGCAAGCTGAAGGCGCATTGGCGTGGAGACGTTTTGCACTTGTTGCAGGAGTAGATGGGGTCTCATCAATCAATCAAGATCCCTATGGGGGCGAGGAATCTAAGCGGCCCAACATTAATACCGGAAGTTCAAATCTTTATAATAGTATTAACCGTGAATGGATCACCCCTTATGCGGGAGTGAATCTTGCTTTGGCCGATAACTGGAGAGTGGAACTACGTGGATCCCAAGTCGTCAGTGGTCGTTCAACGGATTTAGGAACAGCTTTTGGACTTATGATTGTGAGACGTTCTGAAAATGATAAAAAACGAGTAAAAGACAAACGTTTTAAATCTTATGATATAGAGGCCTCAATTAGTAAGATATCTCCTCAAAAGGGATACGTGATGATCGACAAAGGTTTAACCAGTGATATTAGAAAAGGAACAAAATTTGATTTTTTTGAATTTGACTACCTTGGAGGCAATATTCTCGTGGCCAGTGGTTCGGTTATTCAGGTGAAGTCGGAGACATCTATTGTGAAAATCAGTCAGCGCTACAACAGTAAAAAAGAAATTAAAGAAGGTCTTGTGGGTAGGGCCTCTTTAAAATAGAAGATCTTTTTGGTGGGATGTTGGGCAAATTTTGGTTGCTTGTAACCATCAGAGATTAGGTTAAGATAAGGAAAAGAATTTTTTATTCTAATGACAAGGATAAGCTCATGAAGCGCTACTGTTTTAAGTTTTTAACTTTGGCCTTGGTAACACTGATATGTTCCTCAGCATTTGCCAAGCGTTTTGCCAGTAAGTATTGTGAGTTTGAACTTCCTCCAGGTTGGGAATGCGCCCTTGAGGGGTCGGAGTATGTTTGTCAAAGTGACAATGCAGACAGAAAAAAAGAATCGATCATCATCCTGGCCGCAAAAATTCGTGGGGAACAGGATAATCTTGATGAGTACATGGCCTATTTAAAAAAGACCAAAGAATACTCTCTTCCTGGTGGAAAAAAACAAGTTTCTGAAGCTCGTAACGTTAAAATGACAAATGTTAATTCACACCAATGGGTGGATGCCCTCCATTTGGCATCTGAAGTTCCTGGCTTTTATACTCGTTATCTTGCAACAGTGAAGGAAGACTTAGGTGTGGCCGTGACTTTTTCCGTGAGTAAAGATCTTTACAGTGCTTATCAGCCAATCATGGATAAACTTGTTTCAACTCTTCGTGTTTTTCGCCAGAAACAAGCGGGGCTTTCTGATGTGAGAAATGGGAAATCAGAAGATCCAAACTTTGCTGATACCACATTTAATCCAAATGGCGACATGGATCTGAGTGCGAATAAAACGAAAAAAAGATCAGGCGATGGAGATGGGGACGATACGATGCTCATTGTGATTGCAGCTCTTGTAATCGCTGGGGTAGGTCTGGCCATTCTTAAAGGTAAAAAGAAAAAGAAAAAGAAAGACTAAATAACTTAGGCCCATCCTTTGTGATGGGCCTTTTTTTTGTGCTAAGAACTGATGATTTTATGAGGCACTTTAGCTTAAAAACCCCCTGGAATATTAAGTCTTTAGAAAATTCCTCCTCTGGTATTTTTATATTGAGTTAGAATAAGTTATGAAAAAGATGCTCTTATTATTCTTAATCATGAACTTCGTTTTTGGCCCGGCCCTATACGCTCAAACAGGTCGGTTTTCGTCGTGGAGCAATCGCATTTTATCTCTTTCTATCAGTTGCGTCGGAACAACGGTTTTAAGTTCATGTCAGTTTGGGAAAATGCAAAATTCATTACATGTTTTTATGGCCGGATCTTTGGCCTTTTTGGGATACGAGATGTTCATTCAATCTCAAACGAATTCTAGCTCTCGACAAAATCTTAAAATAAACATTGATGATGAGAATATAAAAGAAATCACTTCTGCTCAGAAACAAAATCTTGAACAGGTTTTAAAAAATGAAAAAAGTAAACGTGCCGCTCTTTTAGAAAGGGCCACTTGGTCTTCAGTGATCGACACAACTTATGTACTTGCCCAGGCCTTATCTCTTTTGGAGGTTTGGTGGCGTTTTCCAGCTCCTGTGGGTTTAGGTAAAAATGATTCTGGTGGATGCCAAGGTCTTGGATATGGGAAAGAGGTCGCTTTCCTTTTAAACTCTTCAGGGGCCCTTGAAATGCAGGCCTCTGGACTTGATGATAAACTAAATGATCTTTTTAATTCTGGTTCCTCTCGTGTGATTACATTTGGTGCGGCCGCCATGATCACGAATTTAAACACGAATGGTCTTAATGATGTTCTGGCCGAGACAGAAAAAAAGATCACAAAAATTAAAGAAGTTCTAGAAAGGTCCGTTGTCATTGTTGATGAGACATCACCAGTTCAAGTAAAAAGTTTATTTCAAAACAATAACATTCAAGTAAGGCCAGCTCGACTATGTTTATCTCTGAACGCAAAAGGCATCACCACTCGTTCAGAGAGTAACTGTTTATCTCCTCATGTTATGGTAAGGCCCAAGATGGATATTGGCCTCATGGGTGCCGTACTTGATTCTGGTGTACAGTCCATTACCCATTTAAGTCATCTTGTGGCCAAAGGTGATATGGAGGCCGCATCTCTTGAGGCCCATAAATTTGCAGGGCAAGCAGGAAAGATCAAAGCAGTGAAAGATCATTTACAAATACAGCTTAACGAAAAATTAAAGATGAGTGGTCAGGCGCCTATTCATTTTAGTGATGACATTAATCTAAGAGTAAGTTCCATGAGATCTGATTTTGCGAAAAGACTCAAAGATAAAGGCATTCATTCCCGGAACTTCGCCGAGGTGCCTGTTGAAGCATCTTCTTATTTGTTGGCCGATACTCAAGAAGATCATGTTGATGAATATGTATCCCTTCGGCCACAAGTTTCAATTTTTAAACAGCTCTCAAATAGATATCTTATTTATTATGGAAAATATCTGGATGAGAATAAATCATCCCTGAATCAACTTAAAAAAGTAGAATGATTATGAAATTTTTAATGTCGATTGTGATGAGTTTTAACCTAATCGTGGCACCTGTGGCCTTTGCCGTGGAGGGAGGAGGAGCTGAAGAAGAGATCTCTACCACTGCCCCAGAATCGGCCCTAGGTGTTGATGCGGCCAGTGAACCCTTTCGAGTAGACCAGGAGGATGGATTTAATATCTTCTGGCTTGCTCAGATTTCATCTATCTCAAGCGGGGTTATTGGAAATAATATTTTAGTCAGTTGTCCATTTGGGGCCATGACGCCTTCTTTGTGGACATTTTTTATTGCTTCCATTGCTCAAATTTCCGGAGAGTTTCTTCTCACACTTTCTCAAAGTGAAGCTCATAAACTCATGACAAACAATCTAAAGATTGATGAGGAAAAATTAAAGGCAGGCAGTGGTGGAAATCTTCAAAGAGAGGCCTTAACTGCAGCTTTAGGAAACGAAAATAAGACGGCCTTCTTCCTTCTTACACGAGCAATATTTTTATCGGCCATTTCTGTCACCTATGGTGCCGCTGCTGTGACTGCGATTGTGGAGGCTCAAGGAACTCCTCCTGTCCTTCTCTGTAATGGAGCTACAGGACTAGTACAAAACTCATTATTGGCCATGGGACTTAGTGCTGCGTGGACCGCAGCTGCAGCTGCAAACCAAGCTGATAATCCAATAGGGCTTGCTGTAACAACAGGGATACCATCAGGTCTCTTTTTAATAAATTTAGTTGCATCATCAAATCTTACTTTAGGATTCTTTTATGATACGGCCATTGCAAGAAGTATTACTTTTGGAGCGTCATCGATTTTAGCAGCTGGAGTGGCCGCGGAGTTGTATGTTAAATATGCTATTGCCTTAGAAAATATCGCTAAGATTGAAAGAGTTATTGCTGATCTTGATCCCGGTGATGGAGATGGGGTTGGTGTTGATGGGGCAGGTCAGGCTTCAGGATCTGGTGGAGGAGGTTCAGGCGATCCTACAAAATTTAAAGGAACTATTAAAGAGCTTGTTAAAGGTATTTCAAATGAAAAAAATTGTATCGAAGAATCAGCAACTACTGGGCTCTCAGCTTCTCCTGGAGCTTGTAAAAATGTCATAAAAATTACTCGTCCAAGATTTAAGGGAAACCTTTTAAATCCTGGCCTGCAATCCACTGTCACCAATGCAGATAGTTTTGCACAATCTTTAGTTAGTGGAGATTTAGGTAAGGCCATTTTTGAGGCCAATGGGCTTGCTAACCAAGCTGGTCGAATCAGAGAATTAAAAAAAGCTGCACTCAATGATTTAAACGCAAAACTTAAAAAAGAAGGGAAAAAGCCCTTTGATTTTGATAAGGCCATTAAGGATAAAGTTGCTGCTCAAATTAAGGGTGCAGAACAAGTTGTTAAAGATCAAAAACTTGATATTAATAATTTTAAAACACCAACAGTGGCCGCAACTCCAGAGTCAAAAAAACCAGTTGTTGCGAATGCTTCTGGCCAAGCGACAATCTCAATTCCAACCTCAGAGCCCTATTTTGCTGGAAGTGAAGCAACTGAAGTGGTCACAAACAATAGTGGAACCTTAGAGCAGAATCTTGAAAAGTTTGAATCTAATGAAAAAGACATTTCTCCTCAAAATGATGTGTCTTTATTTAAACAACTCTCTAACCGCTACCTTCTCAACTATCGTCGGTTATTTAAAAAATTAGGAGATCCAGGTTCCAAATAAGTGCCATGTTTTGTGGCCATACAAACGTTTAAAAGAAGAAGCGTTTGAAGGTATCTTATCGAATTTATTGACCTCTTTGCCTTTCTCAATCTCAACTAAGTTGTTGGGTTTTATAATAGAATCAAGGTTTTGAATCCTTAACCGATAAGGTTAATAGGATATTCAAAAGAAAAAATTATGAAAAACAAAATTTGGTTTCATTGTTTGTTTGTTCTCGCTTGGCCCACGTTGGTGTGGGCCCAACCGCAGAATCAGCAGCAAGGGCAGAATAACAATAATGATATTTCTCGAAGGGCAAGTTCGTGTCAGCAGACTCTTAAAGAGTGTGCCCCTAAGACACCCCCTGAAGAAGCTTCTGAGCAAAAAAACTGTGAAGAATATGATCTATGCGAATCTTTAAAATATACGGCCAAACTTAATAATGAAACCATTCTCTCTCCTCGTGAGCAAGCTGGAACAATTGATCAAAAAATAGCGTGTCAAAAAGTTGCGGGTTATACCATGGACTTTAATGCCTGCAAGGGTACAGGTGCTACTTACGATGCGATTCAGCTTCTTGAGAAGGCGATGTTTGAAACTCAGAAACAAGACCTGGATGCCACTAATCAGAATATTCAGCAAGAGGCCAATGCCCAAGCTGCTCAAGGAAATATTCAAGTCGCTGCTTTAGATGCAACAAAACAAACTGTTCTTAAATTAAAACAACTCAATGAACAGCAAGTTGCTGCTTATGGGGCCGCAGTGGGTGCACTTTTTACGGCCCTTCAGCAGTGGCCGACGACTCAAGAAGCTTTGGTTTCTCAGTGTCAGAATGTTCCCATCGAAAAGGATGTGAGTGGGGTCATTGTTCCAAAAGGAAATTCTCCTGGGAAATGTGCCACTAGTGTTATGAGTGCCTTTAAGGGTGCCCTAGGTGAAGTTCTTGCAAATGCAAACGCCAAAAAACTTTTTGATGCCGCCCTTCAAGAGTATCTTTTAAAAGCTGCCAAGGCCGGGATTGAAGTTTATCGTTTAGGTGTAGCTGCAGACCAGATTCAACAAGTAAAAGATGGCACTCAATCCGACGGTGATGCCGCTTTATTTGACCGTTGTATTGTGGCCCCTGCAACTCCAGGATGTTCAACTGCTCCAGGAGTTCGTGTCAGTGGTCCAGGGTTTATACCAGGGGATTTTTCTGTTGGCACAGGGGATACCAATTCATTTGATATTGGTAATAATGGCGGTGCAGACTTTGGTGAGCTTGGTGCTGCAACCAACGTCATCGACGATAAAGATCGTGTGAGTGTAACCTCATCTCCCTTTGCGGATGCTGCTAGAAGTGCCAATAAGATTTTAAATCCCGCAGGTGCTGCAAGTTTAACTCCCACTGGTGGTGCTGGTGGTGGAGGCGGGGGTGGATCAGGAGGAGGCGGCGGTGGAGGAAGTGCTTCTTTAGGAGACGACCTTCAAGGTGTGGATGATAATGCTAATAAAGAAAATGATATCAAAACAAATAAAGTTTCTGCCAGTTATTCAAGTGGAGGCAGTGGTTTTTCTGGTATTAAAGCTGCCAAAGAAGGGGCCAATCCATTTGCAAGTCTCTTTGATGGAAAATCATCTGGAGGAGTGACTGAAGATCGTTCTGTCGCCTCTGGTGGTGATATTGATGGTGCGGCTTCAGGAATTTGGCAGAAACTCTCAAATCGCTATCAAAAGGTTCGTGAATCGAATAGGATTGAAGCAAAAAATTTGGAATAAATGAGCGACCATCAATCTTTTGAATATTCAGTCTTAATCAGGGAAAGTCACCTTGATAGTTTTGGACACGTTAATAATGCGGTCTATGTGCAGCTTTATGAAGAAGCACGTTGGGATTTTATTACTAAAAATGGTTTCGGGCTTGATGTGATCTCTAAGACACAGATGGGTCCAGTGATTCTGGATCTTAAAGTTCGTTTTAAGCGCGAATTAAAAAATCGTGAGACCATCACAATCATTTCTAAGACCCTTGATCTTGTTAGTCCCAAGATCCTCACCGTTGAACAAGTCATGGTGAAGGCCGATGGTAAGATTGCCTCTGAGGCCCAGTTTACAGTTGGTTTTTTTGATCTCAAAGAGCGTAAGCTCATCAATGCAAGTCCCGATTGGCTTAAGGCCGTGGGCATTTCAAAATAAAAAAAAAGGCCTTCCCGAAGGAAGGCCCGATTTTTTTTAGTCGCAATATCCATCTTGATCATTGTCTGAACAAGAGTTGGCATCGTAGTTTGGATCGTAGCTGTCTGTTGGCAAAGTTTGGCCACCATTGTCTTCGTCACAATATCCGTCATTGTCGAAATCGTTACATGATCCACTTGTCGTGTCTCCGTAATTTGTTTCATCATATGTCGGAGTTGAATAATCGTAGTTCTGGTCACGGTAAGTTTCAGAACATAGGTAACGGTTTTCACCCATTTGACCATTTAAACGGTCACGTTCAATCGAACAAGAGTCATAACCAGTGTTACAAACTTGGTTCCAATAACTTTGAAGAACTGAGTGATCATACTGATCTACCAATTGGTAGTTACAATAGTCCACAGAGCTGTAACGGTAACGGTAGCCGTTATAAACATAATATGGATAGTTTTCTAGGTTGTAGTAACCGTTGTTGTATCCAGTTGCTGGCCAGAAAATCCAGTTAGCGTAAACGTAGTTACGGTTAGAGCGCCAAACGAAATTATACCAGTCATATGTGCGGTAGTAACGAGTCGAGTGGTTAT
>CAMCZE010000015.1 GCA_945885655.1 Bacteriovorax stolpii
CTTTACAACCATGACAACGATTCACAGAAGAAGTTCTTTGGAGATTTTATGACACCTAAATTTAGCTTGGAAGTTCCATTTGAAACAAAACCTCCTAGGCTTAAAGATTTGGTTAATCGCCATATGATGGGCCAGGTCTGGATTCGTGACACACCATTTGGACCAGTTACAGACTCTCTGATTTTATCGGAAAAGTTCAACGTACGGCACGACAATATTTTGAAAGCAATTAAAAAGTGTCAGAATGAGCTGTCTCACAATACAAGTTATAGATTAGACAAAAATATCATTGAAAATTTTTCTATGCTGAGGCAATTTGCTTTGAACTTGATCAAACAAGGGCCAAGCAAAAAAGCGATCAGGAGAAAGCAAAACATTGCAGGTTGGGACGAAAAATATTTGCTGGAAATTCTTATTGGTCATAGGGATTTAGATGCGTAAGCCCTTAGGTTGTTAGAGATCTTATTTGTAAGGCAGTAGCATTCGCTCTTTGATAGTGCCTGCGAGAACTGTGCAGGCGATACTGCTTAAAAATGAATGACCATTTTTCAAATAAGAAATTTAAGAGTGAGTTACCGTCTTAGTGATTTATTAAGTGAGATGTTAATGATATTTGGGCCAGAAAACACCCAAAGAATTTTGGTAAGGTTTCTGGTGGGGAGAATCCGTCGCTGGGTTTATTTATCCCCCCACCAGTTTTTATATTCTATCAAATCCTAAAATTTGATCAACTAGAAATAATTGAGATGAGACAGGGGTCCAGTATTACTTAACGTGCTGATTTCTTAAGGAGCCGAGATACTGGTTTTCACTATAACAATTACTGAGATTTCTCTAAGAGATCACGAGTTATTGTATTGTCACCGCACTCCAGTTCCACGGCAAGCAATTGTGGATAGTTTTATGTTAAAGAAAACATCTTGCGATTCGGCAATCAGGACTTAAAAGGATAAAGATATTCTAGTTAAGAATCCGAATAAGGATGGCGAGTATAAGCTCTTTTTCAAGATGTTTCAGGTGTATATAACAAAAATGCTTGATTGAGGTTCAGTAAAAATATCACTTCCTGCTAAGATAGCAATTATTTATTTCATTTGAAGAATATCCACATAGGTCTTCTTAATGGATCCTGATTATCATATTCGAAGGTCATACCAAGTTCGGGAAGTTCTACCTTGTACTTATCTTCTTCAACATCGGTAGCCCTTGATGGGATCTCAGTTTCGATCCATTTGAAATTTTTAAAACGTTTCTTCAAAAAAGCATATGCATCGAAATCGACCCAGTAGGGCATAGAAGTCCCTAAAACTTTGCCAGAGGATTTATTGATGGATGTCGAAAAATCTTTGTAAACGTATTCTAAATTACCATCGTTCTCTGGTTTTACTTCCTGAGGCTGACCAAAAGTTTTAATTAATTCATCTCTTGTTGCTTCTTTTTGAACATGGATGATTCTGTCAAAAATATCTTTTGATTCATCATTGCTAGATGAATGTGTTGTGCAGCCGAATAAAAGAAGTACTATGCTTAGAAGTAAAAGCTTCATTTTTGTTCTCTCTTCTTAATTATTTTTTCGATGTATGAAAAACTAGTTGGATTAACTTTTTTAAGTTTTGTTGGGTCTGAATAATAAATTTCAATATGATTTGCATAATCTTCGCTTACGGACTCAGATGAGTCAGGTATAACTAAGATTTTTGGCGGCGTCTTGATACCTTTCTCACGATTTATGATCCAGCCAGATGCATTTGCAAACCCGAGCATTTCTTCTTTCGTTAGGTCAAGAATGGTCAGATGGCCAACTTCATGAATAAGCACGTCAAGTTTGTTCGAAGCCTCAAAAAACTTATCAAAGATAATGAGTGTTCTCGTAAGAGGTATTCCTGCTGCGGGATTGTGAGCATTTCCTCCGACATCACCTCTAAGCTGCTCTCCCTGTTTGTACTTTTTGAGCCATTCAGGCAGTTTTGAAAGATATTCATCAACAATCTTTTTCTCTTCTGATTTCCACTTTTTTATATTTGTTTTTATTTTTTTGAAGGTTTGAGTTGTCGAATCTTGATAATAGTTGAATTGAGTTAATTCTCGGCAATGGGCTTTTCTGAGATGAGCCCTGACTTTCGTTCCATCGGCTCTCTTATAGGACTCAATCCATTGCTCTCTAACGTAGATTTCGTGTGGTCCACAAACGCTGGCAAAGAGAGCTGTGGAAAATAGAATGAATAAAATTATAGGCATTGTTAAATTTTATCAGGGTTAGGAGAGGCGTCAACTCAAGGGAATAAAAAAAGCCCAGTGGGTTAAACCGGGACCTTAGTATCTTTCACTTCTTTCGAAGATCAAAATTAGGGATAGGGAAGAGATGGGGTCGTATTCGTAAGTGGGTGCACTCATTTACAGGACACCGTTTCCACCACGCCCTGTATAAGATCAAGGATTTGAAATCACAGCAAATGCTGCAACAAGGCAGCTATAGCTTGAAAAGAGATTTGATTTGGTCGTTAGGTTTCTTCTGACCAGAACGGTAGTCCATAATTAATCTCCTCGTTTCATTCACATAGAAATGTAAATGAACTAATACCCCAAAAACGTCGTCAATTTCCATTTTGGAAATCACAAAACCTCTTTTCAGCTTCGGAATAATAACCTGGTTATTGGTTGCACAATGCCTCGAGTAGATTAATTGGAATCCTAATGCGATCGCCTCATCCAACATCCTGTTTAAGAGCATTGTGTATAAGCCTTTCCTTCGGTATTCAGGCAAGATGGCAGAGTTGGCAACATAGAACGTTGTGTGACTTTCTTGAAACCCCCAGCTCCATCCAACAAATTCATCTTTTTCATTAAAAATAGCGAGTCTTATTTCTATTAAACTCACAAGCGGTTTACGTAGCTCACTTATTGCATTTTTCTCTTCGTCGTTGACTAAATCCCAGAAGTGGTAACTGTGATCATCTTCAAAAATTTTAAATTTGTACTTATTCCAGTACTCTCTAAATTCTTCTTTACCTAGTTTTTCTATCCTGAATTTTTTATTCATAAAATACCTTCAACAAGCTTGTGCATTTGGCTAATTACTTTTTCTATTAATTAGAACCTAGGATTGTTTCATATTGATAGGGAATAGTGATCGGAATATCTCCAGTGATTTTCATCTCACCTGTTTTCACATTAACCAAAAACGTCACATATCTCAGAGACTTTTCATTTTTAATTGGATTCTTTTGAAATAACGGAACACAAACTCCACCCTTATTTCTTGCTGAAGGAGTTCGAAGTCCTTCAATGTTTATTTCGATAGCACTGGCTGCAAGATCTCGGCAAAATTTATAGTCATTACTTGTGAGCGAATCATGAATATCAATATTATCTATTAAAGAAGCGAAATTTTTTGACTCAATATCGACTTCAAATACTTTTCGATCCGATTGAATCCAGTCTTTTGAACTATGATCGTGTAAATTTTGTGACCATTTAACAAAATGCCAAAGGGCTTCAAGATAAGAAGTTATTTTGTCCTCTGCTGAGTAAAAGACCCCATGGGTTTTGCCGTCGCCGAAACGTCCTTCTCTCCAAGGAGGATCGAGGACTGTATATAATTCATCTGCTTTTCCGTACTGGAAAGTTCTGTCATTATGAGGTTGTTTTCGATCAATGAGTGAGCTATCCAACTCAAGTTCGAAAATATTTTCGTAGTCTTCAGCATCCACGATGTCGTCATATAAATTCTGACTAGGTTGTGCAGTGTAGATACTTCTGATGCAAGTATGCTTATAGGGTGCTATCTTGAATGGATACGTCATCAGTAACCATTACATCTAACTTGATCAAGCCTTCTTCTGACAGCTGCAAAACGATTAAGGCCTTGACCCATTTCTCCAGATGATATGTATTGCAACGGAGATAAGCCTTCAAAGTCAGGATTTTCAACTTTCATCCATTTATAAACAAGATCTCGGTTGTACGGAAAAATGATTCTAAGGTTTTTGTGAATTGCTATTAACATCCCAACTCTTAATAAAACGTCATCTGCTTCAGGAATTTGGTGAAGGTCTTGCATTAGCTTTAGCCTTTCACGATTGTGCTTGATCCCCAGTAATGAAGCTTGCTCCTCGCGAGAGAAATGATACAAATTTACAATGTTCCAAAATGCTTTAGACGCAGATTTAAACTTGCTGACAAAGTTGGGCTTTTTGTTAGTTTTTTCATTCATGTAGGTATTCTATCATGGTGTAGGTTTACCGACAATGGGTTGATAGAAGCTACCTAGTACATAAGCATTTTCATATGGTTAGGTCCGATTTCTCGAGGTTTGTATTTCAGTCTAATGTTAATCCAATACATTGTTTCCTCGAAAAGGAGCTTCTTTTTTTTTTACTACTTAAGTCTACGGAAATATTTGAATCAATCTATGAACGAAATTCACTTGGAAGTTTTCCCGTCAGGCTTCTGAAGGTTGTAATGAACTGCGAAAGAGACGAATATCCAACTTCATAGGCAACATCCGTGACAGATTGATTTTGAAGTAGAAGCTCTTTGGCCTTTTCGATTCGATGAAATGTAATAGCTTGTTTTGGTGTCATGCCACTTTCATCGAGAAAAAGACGATTTAAGTTCCGTACACTTAATCCTGAAGCCTTGGCCAGCCGATCCATGGATATTTGCTCTTGATACGACTCCTGAATCTTGATCCAAACTTTTTTCACTCTTGGATCCGAAATTTTTCCAGAGAAGGAATCTAATCCTGTTGGTATGATTTGCTCTAGCATTTCCGAAAAGGTTTGTACCAGAGTCTCGCATAGAGATTGCGCAGCTTTTGTTTTAGGGTGAATCAAAAGATGGAAGAGAAGTTCTTTGCTGAGTTGGCTAACGGGAAGAATTTTTGGTTCAGACGCAATTCCTCCTAGCTTATCCCACATCTTTGTATCGATGAAAAAATATAGTCTTTCTCCGTCCGCATTTTCAGTGGAAGTGAAGACATGTTCAACTCCCGCTGGGATATAGATCATCTTACCTTGACCCGCCTTAAGTTCCCCTGCTTCGAAATGCACACCAATTTCCCCCTGAAGAGGAATAAAAATCTCATGATCTTCGTGGTGATGTCTTCTCTTCCTCTTTCCCCTGATTTTTTGGTGAATGATGAGGATTCCCGGGAACTTAGCGATAACTTCTTGACCTTGTTTCATCACCTTAGCATGACATTTTTGGCCAAAAACCGCAAATTATTGGCCAGGGTACGAAAGATAAAAATCTATTAATTGCTTATATTGATCACGTTCCAAACAACAATTTAGGAGATCGATATGAAAACTTTGAACCTTGCCCTCACCACCTTATTATCGCTAACAGGTGTTTCTTGTGCTCACACGAAGGCTTCATCTTCAGCAAAAATCTACACTTTCGAGTCTGATGCTAGTGGTTTCAATACTAAGAACTTCTTCTATGACAACGGTCAAGAAGTTGTGGTCTTCGATGCTCAGTTTACGTTTGAGACAGCTCAGAAGAGCATTGAGTTTCTTCGAACTAAAACTAAGAATCCAATTACCTACGTTGTTGTGACCCATCCAAATCCTGATAAATTTAACGGTGCAAGTGCTTTCCAGAAACTTGGAGCGAAGGTCATCGCATCTCAAAAGACCGCTAAGAACATATCTGGCGTACATGCTTATAAAAAATACTACTTCGTAGAAATGGCGAAGATGTTCACCGAACAGTCATACCCGCAAGAGGCCCATGTCGATGTCACCTTCAATCAAAAGTACGATCTTCGCCTTGGTAACGGTGAAGTCATCAGACTCCAAGAACTTTCATCTCCTGGAGTAAGCACGAACCAAACCGTGGCCATCATTGCTCAATCAAATGCTGTGATGGTTGGAGATCTTGTTCACTATAAAGTTCATGCCTGGTTAGAAGGTGGAATTGTGGATGGGAAGGCGACTCCAACTATTAACGGTTGGATCCCAGACCTTAAAGAGCTTGCTTCGATCGTGAAAAAAGGAACGATGATTTACGGAGGACGTGGTGAAGTTGTCCCTGTCGAGAAAGCAGTTCTTGCTCAGATCGACTATCTAAAAAAATCTAATGAAGTTGTAACACTGTTTGCAAAAAAATCGGGAGATCAAACAGTGGCGATACAAGCCGAAATTGAAAAGAATTTTCCAGAGTATGGTTTAAGCTACATGATTCAGTACGGGGTTTATGGTCTAGTGCAATCAAAGCGATAATCGTGCTCAAATAAATAAGGCCCAGTGGGTTAAACTGGGCTTTAGTATTTTTCACTTCTTGCGAAGATCAAAACTGAATTAAATGTTCACAGAAGAGGGCAACCTTAGATAGTTCCAGTGATATCAAATAAATCAAATCTTTGGAGATTTTATGACCCCTCAATTTAACTTGGAAGTTCCTTTCGATACAAAACCGCCTAGGCTGAAAGATTTGGTTAATCGCCATATGATGGGCCAGTTACAGACTCTCTAATTTTATCGGAAAAGTTTAATGTACGGCATGACAACATTTTGAGAGCAATTAAAAAGTGGCAGAATGAGCTGTCTCACAATACAAGTTATAGATTAGACAAAAATATCATTGAAAATTTTTATTTTGCTGGTGCAAAAGGCAAAGAAAGAAAAGAACGAAAAGTAGATGTCACAGAGTTTGGATTGGCCCTACTCCTTTTATACATTAATAGTCCAAAAGCCCGCCAAATTTCTGCTGAAATTCTGTATAGGTTTTTAGTACTCAAGACTTACGTTACGGGATTGAACGAAAGACAAATTGGAGCGATCAAAGGATATTATAGGAATCAGATTGAATAAATAAGTTCAATTCGCAAAAACAAAAAAGCCCAGTGGGTTAAACTGGACTTAGAAAATCATTATTTTTCACAAACGCGTACTTCGATCCATTCGCTGAGAGATGAAATGTATTCGAACTCTCTTTGTTCAGACAAGACCTAAGTAATTGTAAACTTAGTATATTTTGTTAACATTGAGGGAATGAAATGCTTTATATTTTTCTGTGTAATTTGGGTCCAGTCCTTAAGTGTTCTTGCGTTAGTAAATGGACGGCCGCTTTCAGGTAGGCCTGATCTCGTGAGGCTCGAATTCAATGATAGAGACACAAACTGTAGTGGATTTTTTGTAAGCCCAGCTCTGATTGTTACTGCAGCTCATTGCCTCTATTCGTGGCGAGACGGAGGTTTGGCCAAGCTGACTGGTATAATCTCCGTTAATGAAAAGAAACTAGATTTAGAAGTCTTAGAGCTCATTCCACATCCCAATTACGAAAAAGGTTGGGCAACTCATGATGTGGCAGTCATCAAGGTTTCAGATCATTTGGCTTTTGAAGGGAATTTTCTTATTAGTGACAAGCATGTTCCTATGTTCGGCTTTCTTATCTACTTTGGTGCAGGGAAAATCGATATGGAAAAGAAAATTTATGGTCGATCTACCGGAGAAGCTTCATATCTCGCACTAAATTCTTATATCTTTGGATTTGGGCCATCGAGTGCTTCTGAAAAGAGTGAAGGATCTGCTTCTATTGCATCCAACGATTCTGGCTCGCCTGTGATTCAAAAAGAAACTGGGAAGGTCATGGCCGTTGCAAGCCAGAGCACTGCAATTGATAGCAGTGGAAGTTTTTTACCGGCCATAAGCATTTCATCGAGTCTAAAAGAAAAGAGTAACCGTGACTTTCTTTTAAAGTACATGCCTCAAAAATCATTTTAGATTCCGCGTCTACTTCAAAATTGAATCTTGAAATCACAAATTGTGACTTCAAGTTGGCTCCTTGTTCAATCTGTGACATCAAGATTGACAGGAGCAGCTATGTTAAAATCTGATGAAATTGGTGAAATTATTTATTTGATTCGCGGTCAAAGAGTATTGATCGATTCTGATTTAGCAAATCTGTATGGGGTTGAAACTAAAAGACTCAATGAGCAAGTTCGAAGAAATATAGATCGGTTTCCGGAAGACTTCATGTTTCAGCTGACCACTCAAGAATATGAATTTTTGAAGTCGCAAATTGCGACTTCAAAACAAGGGAGCGGCGGAAAACAAAAGTTGCCATCAGTTTTCACTGAGAATGGCGTGGCTATGTTATCTAGCGTTTTAAATAGCAAGCAAGCCATTAGAGTAAACATATGTATAATGAGACTTTTCACTCGATTACGAAGCTTTCATATGCTCGAAAAAAATGTGGCAAGACAGATAGGTGAAATGAAGAATGATGCCAATAAGATATTTAAAGTCGTGTTTGAACGTCTTGATGATTTAGAATCTGAACGACCTGCTCTTCCTCAGCGACGACGAAAGATAGGCTTAAAGGCGAAATAAAAAAAGCCCAGTGGGTTAAACTGGGCTTTTAGTATCTTTCACTTCTTGCGAAGATCGAAACTGAATTTAAAAATGGGGTGGCGGTCGATCCTGGAGACAAACGTTTACACGAATCCTCTTTTACCACACCAATTTCACTTATAACTAATCAATTTCATAGATGAATTTAAGCATGAGCTACTCTAAGTCTGATTTAAAGATTGAGAGGCATTGTGATAGTTGAACCAGAAAACACCCTAAGAATTTAGGGATGATTTCTGGTGGGGAAAGTCGTCGCTGGCTTTTCAAAAACCCCACCAGTTTTTAAATTGTAGCAAACCTGGGAATAAAAACAATACCCATAGAAATGAGCTCTCTCCATACTCTGATAAGTGAGTTGCATTTTAGCTAAATGATTGATCTTACAAATCTTTCCGTCGTATTTTGTAATGCTTGTCGATAATTATACTCCAGAACCTTTTCGAGCCCTTTTTGGGCCAATTCACAAATTTGCTCTGCAGCTTTTTTGTAATTAATTTCCCTGAGTTCAGCATCGGCATCAATTTTAATGACTTTCATTGATTCAATTCTTTCCATTCCATTAGCTTCAAAAATAACAGGAACTGAAATACCTCTATGAAGAGAGCCAGAGCTTTCTCCGAAGCGCTTTTCTCCATTAAGATGATAGAGTTGAACGTTGAAGTGTGGAGTAAAACGATTAGTCGAAATAATGATTTCGTTACACAAATTAGGTAGTGGTTGGCCATCTAAGGTACCGCCAATCATGAATGCAAAGATTTTTCCTTTATCAATTTTTGAAATCTCTTTTACAAGCTCTAGGTAGTGCTCCAGCTTTCTCATTTCCCCCCAGTTTGTATAGGCACCAACAATAAACTTAGTATTTAGCTTGTATGGCAAAGTGAAGTCGAAAAATGGATGAGCGAATACTTGCGAGTGAGCTTTTCTTGCATTCCAAAATGCATCTTTGAAGATGAGATCTCCCAAGAAAATCAATTTCTCCTGTGGATACTCTTCAAAAAATTTCTTTAGTGAGGGCCTCAAAAGAAGTTCATCGGGTCTATGGATAAGAAACTTCCGAGGTCTGATTGTTTTTTTGGCGTAATCCAGCAGGGCAATGTCTTCATCAATAGAGGCTGGCGATGCATGGATTTGAATAATTTCAAGATTGTCTTTAAATAAGCCAAGATATGGAATCAAGGCTTCAGAAAAATGACGGAGAGTTTTTGCACCTTTTAGATTTATCATGCCTAGTTTCTAACACAATCTCAATAAGATGGCCTTGAATGTCGTAGCGTGGAGTCCGTGCACATTGTGGAATAAAAAAGCCCAGTGGGTTAAACTGGGCTTTAGTATCTTTCACTTCTTGCGAAGATCGAAACTGAATTTAAAAATGGGGTCGTATTCGTAAGTGAGTACACTCATTTACAGAAACCCATTGTTACCATAGCAATTTTGCAGCTGGCAATAGTTTTGTCAGTTGCAAAATAAATAACTTAGATCTTATCAGGTGATACTTTCATATGTGTAAGGACGTTTTCTACAACCTCTTTGAAAACAGGGGCTGCATGATAACCACCATGAGCACCAGTGTCATCGGTGTTGGGATTAATTATTCCAACGTACACTTCGATAGCTGGATTCTGAGCAGGTGCATATCCTATGAAGCCCGCTTGGTTGGCCAATTCTTTTGAACGATATCCGCTGACTCCTGCAAATTCTTTGTTAAGTACAGTCGAGGTCTTACCGGCGGTAGTATAAAGATCACTTTGTGCTCTTTTTCCTGTGCCATTTAGAACTGCATTTTGAAGAAGCTGGTGTAGTTGTGTAATCGACTTCTGAGAAAGTACTTGTCTTAGAACTTTAGGCTTCTCACTAGGTGAAACTGGTTCCATGAGTTTTCCACCATTGGCGATCGCTCCATATGCTTGAAGAATTTCAAGTGCAGAACTTTTGAATCCAAGTCCAACGGCCGCTTGAGGAAGTAACTGGCCACCATCATCAGGACGCTCGCCTGGAAGAGCTTCTGGGAAAGATCTGGCCGTTCCACCTTTGCCAAAGCCAAACTTATCAAACATAGAAGCAAGCTTTTCTTTTCCTACTAGCTGAGCAATCTTGATGCTACAGATGTTACTGGAGAGTTCAATCGTTTCAGAGGTACTAAGGGAGGGCCATCCACCATCTTTCCAGTCACTATAAGTTGTTCCGTTGTAAGCATACTTCCCGTTCTCACAATTGTGCTTTGATGTGAGATCTGTCTTACCTAGTTCAAATGCTTCTGCCACCATAATAGGTTTAGCAATCGAGCCTGATTCCATAAGCTCATTTAGAATCCAGTGACCTTTTCTTTTGCTCTTAAGATCCTTATTCGCAATTGCCAATATTCTTCCGGTAGATGGCTCAGTTACAATGATGAATCCAGCAGTTGCTTTCATTCTTAAAAGTGCTCTGGTTAGTGCTTCATCTGTTATCTTCTGAATTTCCTTATCCACTTTAACTGTTCCAGGATTAATGGTTCTGTTTCCTCTGACGAGTTTTTCGGAACCAATCGCTGCTGCAACTGAAACTAAGAAAACAAATAAACTGGCCAAAATCGTAATCCATGACTTGGTTTGAGACCTTTTCTCGGTGATCATCTCAATTCTCCTTAAAAGAAACTTCTTAAAATAGTTGGAGTCCTTAATGATCGCCGCCATGGATGTTGTACCTACATACATATGACGATGCTCAAGTGCTGCCTCTGCCACTCTTAAAAGGCAACTGCCGTAATCTTGGGAAGAAATCTCTTTTCGGCCGATAAGAGATTCATCACAAGACAACTCTTGTAATTCAGTAATGATGTTTTTCCAGAGATAAATAGCTGGATTAAAATATAGAAAGCTACCTACCAGTTCCATAAACACTGCCCACGCGGTATCACCTTGACGGTGATGTTGGATTTCATGTTGTATGGCCAGATCTAGGTCTTTCTTTTCCGATAACAAAAGTGCAGGAACAACTACCCAAATACCCTTAGGCATTCTAACTGAGAACGGAACATAAATTTCCTCAGACGCAACAATCCTGATTCTTTTGTAGATTTTAATAGGAACTGATGATGAAAGAAGTCGTCTGACTTGGATGTAATTGACGGCGAATCTGGAAAAGAAATAAACAAAACCTATAAGCCAAATGAAAAGAGCAATGAAAGTGTAATCAACTTCGAATTCTGCATCTCTTGAGATGGGTAGGGAAGTAGTAATAATTGGCTTCAGAGTAATAACCTTATCTACCGACAAAGTCTGAGACATGCCTTCCGAGTACGCAGTAAATGTTTTAGATGGCACTCCTCGTATCGAAGTCGATGGGAGCAGCTTCAATAGCAGGGGAAGAGTCACTGAAAGAATAAAAATCAACTGAGCAAATCGAAGAGCTTTAGCAAATGAAATTCTCACGGACATGTACTGGAGTATTTTCTCTGTTAGAACAAAGAGAGCACCACTTATACCAATGAGAAGATTTAGCTGCAAAAATAGATTCATGTTAGAGCCTTGAGTTGAGAGCTTTGCGGATTACTTCAAGGTCTTTCTTACTAAGATCTCCGGCCTCAAGTAGACGCATCACCATCATGGAACGATCGCCGTCAAATATATTGTCTGCAAGATGATTCAAGCTTTGTGATCCGTACTCTTCTCTAGAGATTAAAGCCTCATAGGTATGGGCCTTGTCAGACTTAAAGCTCTTTAAGAATCCTTTCGTCTCCAAAATCTTCATGATGGTTGCGACTGAAGTGTAGGCGAGTTCCTTTTCTTTTGAGACTTCAGTAAGTACGTCTTTGACAGTACATGGTCCCAAGTTCCATATTGTATTCATAAGGGGAAGCTCGGCTTCGGTGAGTGGCTTATCGATTTTTGTTTTACGTTTTTCAGACATATTTGTACCTCTGGTAATGAGTCTACTAAGAAGTTAGTAGACTCTTCGAAAATGGTGAAAAATTGATTGGTTTCAATGATTTAAGAATCAGAAATAAAAAAAGCCCAGTGGGTTAAACTGGACTTTTTTATCTTTCACTCATGCTGAGGTCACGACTGAATTTAAAACATGGGGTGGCATTCGAGATCGGGGACAATCATGAGCAAAGATGTATGTTTGCCACACGTTTTCTCCATAAAATTTAGCATTTTAAGCTACTGTTTAATGGCCGAAAAAGATTCTGAAAAACTTTTCGACTTTTTTAATTCAGCGTAGACCATCTCTCCAAGTTTCTTACCTGTTTGAATATCGGTCGGATGGTGCATGCCTACAACGACTCGGTCTAGCGCAATCTGATCAGCTCTTCTCAGGAGATCTTCTTTTTTATTGGGATATAGATCCGACAAGATTAAAGCGTAAAGCTTTGCAATCTTAGAATGTCCACTCGGGTAAGCCCCGGTCACTTCTTTAGCTACACAAGGAGTTATATTTTTCATGTAAAGAAAGGGGCGTTGTCTTGGGTACTCCTTTTTAAGGAGTTGGATATAGTAGTCAGCATCATTACGGACTTGTTCAAAAAAAGGAGCAAGTTTCTTGGCAGTCGTAGAATTTAATGGACCATATGGAGGACCAAAAAAAGAATTCACGCTGACCATAACCTCACTCGCAGCTCGTTTACAGTCTTCGGATGTACGAGATTTTTGCAATGACAGCAATTCAGACTCATCTCTCTTTTGAGCTTGATCTGTTTGTCCTGGTGGAGGTGTGAGCTGCTTTTTAAAGGAAGGTAATAGTGAATTAGAAATAAGTTTTGGTTCCTTTGGAGCTGGATGGATGACATTTTCATTACTAAAAGTGATGACAGGAACTAATTGCAAAATAATTGTAATGACTAATGTTTTTAAAGTCATGAGAGAGCCTTTGTTTGATTATTTGCTTAACTGTATGAGAGGGAATACTAAAAGCCCAGTGGGTTAAACTGGGCTTTAGTATAATTCACTACTTTCGAAGATCGAAACTGAATTTAAAAATGGGGTGGCAGTCGATCCCCAGGACAAACGTTTACAAGACAGGACTTTTGCCACACATTTTCCATTCGTAATCAGACAATTTCACAAGAAAAATTTCAGTTTAATAATGCAAGATTCTGTTTTAATAGAGGGATTCGAATGTGGTATTTGCGCCAGAAACACCCAGGGAATTTAGGGAAGGTTTCTGGTGGAGGGAACCCTCGCACGGTTTATTAAATACTCCACCAGTTTTTCTATTCTACCAAATGCTGAAATTCAAGCAAGCTTAAAACCTGGACTCACTTCATCTTGATGAAGTAGAAATAAAAAGCCCAGTGGATTAAACTGGGCTTTAGTATTTTTCACTTTTTGCGAAGATCGAAACTGAATTTAAAAGTGGGGTGGCAGTCGAGATCGGGGACAGTCATGCGCATGGACGCACTCTTGCCACACTTAATCTTGAACCAAATAAAGTTTTAGCTACTTTTTCGAGCATCTCTGCTGCCTTATTTGATTAAACTTATTTTATTTTGAATGCTCGTCAGTGACAGTAATTTCAGTTACTTGAGCCTGGGGTAGGCCTAGCTACCATTTCGGGTAGTTTAATCTACCGAAATTGGTAGCTAGGCCTACCTCTAGGTGGTATGATCTTTTATAGCTAGTAATTATTAAGTTTAAACTCTGGAAAAGTGTCAATGTCGTATCACCGAAAAGAGAGTCCCACTCAAAGTATTAGGATTGCAGCCTTGCAGGAGAGTTCTTTGGAGGTTTGGGGAAAGGAGCCTAGGGGGAGCAATATCCCGGCTGTTCAATCCTATAAAAGAAAGCTTCCTGATGGAAGTCGGGGCATAGAGTTTGATACTTATGTTGAGCCTAATTCTGATGGCCATCCACACTACGCAAGCTGGTCAGGTGAGCGGCCAGGTATTTTTAATAGAAATGATGAGAGCGGTGAATATGTTGCAATTAACGTTTTTAATTTTATAAATAAACAACGTTAGGAGAGTTTGATTGGAAAAATTTAAACCAATGGCCATTACTTATCTTAAATCAGAAGAGTTAAAAACAAAGTTAAATATAAATTTCAAACAGGGTTCAGATATGCTGGGCTCTTTGTATATAGCTGAGAATCCAGCCGGATCAGATGTAACTTATCGCATCCGAATCCGTGAAACGTCTCCTCAGCCGGCAACAGAAATTATGCTTCTTGAGGATAGTGCGACTAAGGATTTGAAAAAGATTTTAAAATTACTGGGATTAACAAAAGAAGATTTATTTTGGGTTCATCCACGAGCAGGGGGCACCCTAAGAAGATCCGTTGTAGATGCCTTGATTGCTAATCTTGAACAGAATGAGCCCTTGATTCAATTGTTAGTTGGACCAAGACAAGTAGGGAAAACAACTGCAGTAGAGCATCTAATGAGAGAATGGGAATATGAGAGTCATTATGCTTCGGCTGACAGTGTAGTAAATGATCATGGGCCATGGTTAGAATCAGTCTGGCAAGGAGCTTTAATTAAGGGTGAAGGAACACTATTAATTATAGATGAAATTCAAAAAGTTGAAAATTGGGTAGAGAAAGTAAAATTGCTCTGGGATAAAACAAAGAAAAGAGGATTACGGGTTGTTGTTTTAGGATCAACTTCACTAACTCACTTTTTAACTGCTGCTGGAAGCGAAAGTTTAGCAGGTCGATTTGATACTCTTTATGTTCCACATTGGTCTTCTCCTGAAACCACTGAAGCCTTTGGAACTTCATTCTCGCAATTTTCCTTATATGGAGGATACCCTAAGGCAATGGAGCTATCACAAGACACTCAGAAGTGGAGTGACTATTTAGGTCAATCTATTATCAATCCGATTATAGATGTAGATATTTTTCAGCAGGGAAATTTTAAAAAAATAGAAAGTTTAAGAAGAGCATTTAAGATCTTTTCTTTAGAAGCATTTCAAGAAATTAATTATAAACATCTTCTAAGTGAGATTCAACAAACAGGTAATATAGATATTATTAAAAAGTATCTTGAAGGTTATTTCGATTCCTTTTTGTTTAGTCCATTAAAGCATATTGATGATAGTGGTAATGAAGATTCTAGGATCAATCCGATTTTGATGGCTAATTGCCCAGCGATATATACTTTTGGAAGAAATAGCTATGAAAATGTTGGTACAGATGAAGTTCGATTCCAACATTCTGTTGCACATGAATTGAAAAGAATATCTCCTTCCTCTTTTGGTGTTTGGAAGAAAAGCGATGATGTTAAAATGGATTTTTATGTTAGAACAAAAGACAACAAAGAGTTTGGAGTTTTTTTAAATATAGATAGGAAATCAGGTTCTTCAACAAAAAGTTTCGATAAATTTCGAAAGACCTTTAAAAAAGCTCGAATCGTTTCTATCGATCCCGAAAGTTTGAAGGATTTCTCTAAGGGACCCAGAGCTTTTCTAGAGAGTCTTAGTATTTAAATTTTAAGTTTGTAGTTAACTTGCTGAAACTGTTTTCACTTTAAAATAAAAAAAGCCCAGTGGGTTAAACTGGGCTTTAGTATAATTCACTCCTTACGGAGATCATCACTCGAATAAAAAGATGGGGTGGATGACGGGACTCGAACCCGCGACAACCAGAATCACAATCTAGCGCTCTACCAACTGAACTACATCCACCACAAACTTAGGAACCCAATTTATAGGGAATGGGCTTTCAAAGTCAACGATTTCCTTGCGAAGATGGCGGGTTTTGCGTCGCTTCATTTGTAACGACTGACTTAAATGAGGAATTTTTGCACCGAAGTTTTGATGAGGGCCTCTATGGTGTCTTTTTTGACGTGAAGTTTTAATTCGAGCCAATCCACTAGATCTTTAGGAAGAGGGGCAATGAAATGCTGGAGATCTTCGGCCGGATAGGTCAGTTTAAGGGCAACAGCATGCAAGGCCTGTCTCGGGATCTGCATTTTCTCATGATCCTCAGACGACGCACTGGAGTCTTTGAAACGGATGAAGACGCTGGAGTCGCCGTTGTAGAGCTTATCACCCAAAAGTGGGTAACCGTGAGTCGCGGCGTGAACGCGGATCTGGTGTTGCCGACCACTTAAAGGAAAGGCCAGGGCCAGAACGTAATTATCTTTTTCAAGAACTAATTCAAAATGTGTTTCGGCATCTTTGCCATCAAGAGAAGTTTCGGGATAAGAACGAATGAGCCCTCGAGGGATGGCGTTGTCATCGTTACCTAGTCGCTCTTTTGCTGTAAAAGGAAATGATCTTGCACCTAAATTTTTGTGAGCGATGAAAAAATAACACTTCTTTACTTGGTCTTGTTCAAAGAGTGCACTTACTTTTTGTGAAACGTGTGGATTTTTTCCTAACATTAAAATGCCTGAGGTTTCACGGTCAATTCGGTGAATGGAGTGCATCGTATGTTTATAAATCGTTTCATAAAAAACTGTGGCACAGTAGAAAAGATTTTTTCCGGCCGGATGAGTAAGCATGAAAGGTGGTTTGTTGATAACAAGAAGGCCTGAGTCCTCGTAAACAATTGTGGGTTCTTGATCACGTGAAATAACCTCGCCGCGCCAGAGCTCATCTTCGATCATGCCGTCATTATGGGTGATTACTGTAATACTTTCGCCGAAGTGAACTTTAACACTTGATTTATGCGGAGATTTCCGTCCCGAGATTGTGATCTCACCTTTTTCAATTTTTGATTTCAGGAATTGGCGGGAAAGGTTCGGCATTTGGGTCATGACGAACTGATCAAGGCGCAATTTATCGTGTTCGGTGTGGACCGGATAGCTCACGGTATATTTTTCGGTAGTAAAGGACTTTTCAATTTCACCCATGAGGGAGTCGTAGCCTATTTTTTATGGAAAGTTGAGTGTTGCGCTTTGCGTTTGCACTTTTTTTTGATCCTGAGATAATTAAAGCATGAAAAAATTTTTCCTTCTTTCTGCAATTAGTTTAAATTCCATGGCTTCAGTCATTGGCATTTCTACCCATCCTCTAAATGAAGAGGCCCGTGTGCTGTCGGCCGAAATGACAGGTTACATGAGTCAGCGGCATGAAGTGGGAATGGGATTACGTTATACGCAGGAAGTTTCTGATAAAAAGCTTCTAGACTTCACAGCTTTTGGAGGACAGGATTCAAGGGCGCTTATTATGGGTGCAGGTTTGGATCTTGAACTTCTTTCCGAGGAAGCGTCTCAACCTCGAGTTTCTCTTAAGCCTTTTTATCAATATCAAAAATATGAAGATTTAAATTCTAACCTTATTGGGATCGCCCCAACACTTAGAAAAGGTTTTAATATCAGCGGACAAGAATTTTTTCCTTACCTCGCCGTTCCTACAGGTATGAGAGTGAATAGTGGCGATGGAGGATTTGATTATTATGCCTCACTAACCTTGGGTGCAAGTTTGAATTTTCCAGGAGCGGGAACAGATAAATTACTTCTCTCGATAGAAGGAAATCGTGATATGGGATCTTCATCAGACTACCTGGGATGTTTGGTGTCCTGGGTATGGAAGTAACATGATTTTTTTTTCCGACTTTGATGGAACATTGACTCTTGATGGGCATCTCACAAAAGATTTTTTTGAGATCGTTGAATATGTGCACGAAAAAAATAATGAATTAATAATCGTCTCTGGTCGTTCAGTTTCGTGGGGTCATTTTTTTCTCACTCATTTTCCACTCAAGGCCTGCATCATGGAAGGTGGTGGGGTGATTCTATATGTGGATGAGCGTGGGGAAATAGTTCAAGAGCCTCTGATTACATTATTGGAGATTGATCGTTTGGCAGCTTTTACTGTTAAACTTCAACATCATTTTCCCAATATCCCACTTTCTGCGGATAGTTTTGGTCGCCTTACTGATCGTGCTATAGAATTTAAATTCATGGATGAAGAACTCATTGATGATGTCATGAAGTTCATGGATCAAGAAAACATTAATTATTCAAAATCGAATGTTCATATTAATTTCTGGTGTGGGGAAGTTTCAAAATATCTAGGTGTAACTCAATTCATGGCCAAACATCGTCCTATAAAGGAAGCCAAAAACTGTTGGTTTTTTGGCGATGCTCCCAATGATGAGAGCATGTTTGAACTTTTTTATAATTCTGTGGGTGTGAGTAATATCAAACATTGTATTCATCGTTTAAAATTCAAGCCTAGAATTATTTTAGAGGGTGATGAGAACGTGGGGGCAAAAGGTGTACTTCGTTACGTTAAAAGTGTTTCTTAAGATATTCCTCAATCAACTTTTCGACTTCAGCATGATTTAGGCCCAGTTTTGTTTCTAACCAATCAGAGAGATCAGTTGGAAGTGGGGCAATAAAGTGCTGCATTTTCTCCGCAGGATAAGCGAGTTTTAGTGCAACGGCATGGAGTGCCTGACGGGGAATTTCCATTTTGTCATGATCCGATGGTGTTGCAACGTGATCTTTAAAACGTATAAACACGCTGGGATCACCATTATAAAGTTTATCACCTAGGAGAGGGTATCCATGGCATGCAGCGTGCACTCGAATTTGGTGTTGTCTTCCTGTCAGAGGAAATGCAAGAGCGAGAACATAGTTATCTTTTTCAAGAATTAATTCAAAATGGGTTTGGGCTTCTTTGCCTTTGTCCGAGGTCTCTGGATAGTTGAACATGATGCCACGGGGAATAGCATCTTCTTCACGATCCATTCTTTCCTTGGCCGTAAAGGGAAAAGAATCAGCGTTGTCTCTTTTATGAGCGATAAAAAAATAACATTTTCTCACCATGTCTTTTTCAAACAATAGACTGACTTTTTGGGATGTTTTAGGGTTTTTTCCTAAAAGAAGAAGTCCAGAAGTTTCACGATCAAGACGATGGATGGAATGAATGGTATGTTTATAAATCGTCTCATACCAAACGGTGGCACAGTAAAAGAGGTTTTTACCTGCAGGATGAGTAATCATATAAGGAGGTTTGTTAATGACCAGGAGTCCAAGATCTTCATATATAATATTTGGTTTTTGGTTCTTGGGAACGACCTCACCGTGCCAGAATTCTTCTTCGATAATTCCATCATTATGGGTCACGATTGTTACTCTTTCTCCTTCATGAACTTTCACGCTGGGTTTATGGGGAGGCCTTCTACCAGAAATCTCAACCTCTCCCTTTTCAATTTTTTTCTTTAAAAACTCCCTGGAGAGTGTGGGCATACATTTCTGCACGAACTGATCAAGACGCCAGCCATCCTGCTCAATTCCAACAGGATGGGCCACAACATATTTTTCAGTACTAAAAGATTTTTCGATCTCACTCATTAGTGAGAGTCATATCGCATTTTAAGAAGATATTGAAGCGAAGAGATCGCTCCATTTTCTGAATAATGGTATTTTTTTTCAAGTGAGTTGATGATGGTTGTAATAAGTTCACGAACATCCTGTGGGAGGCTATGAGATGAATCGCCATTCTTCTCAGAAAGATAAAGCATAAGGTTATTGGCGATCTTATCAATGATCTTTTTTTGTTCTTTGCGAAAAGATTCTTGAAGAAGATGAGCAAGGTCATTAAACACATCACTGTAAACGATTGTCTTACCACGATTATCTAAAGCATAAGCACCAAGGCGAGCGATAAGGCTTGAGCGAAACTTTTCCGGAGCTTCATTCATATGTACATTGGATTCAAACTCGTTAATAAAGTATGAATCAGGAGCCTCGAATTTACCTGTGACGTTATTTTTAATCTTTTCGCCTTTAATGATGGCATTAATACTTAAGATGTATCGAGAGATGTATTCTTCGTAAGAGCGATCATCAATGAGGCCCAGAGACTCACGAACTTCATTGTCTAAAATGTCGAGACACCATCTCTCTATGAGTTCCAAAAACTTCTTAGAATTATGAAATTCACCCTGATGAGTGATGTTTAAAAAATCATACTCCGCTTTTTTATCATTGATAACTTTTAAGTTTTCGATGACATCGACAAAAGACACACTCTTGTGGGTGTAGGCAAGGTCATAAATTAACTGTTTGACTTCTCGAGGAGAGATTCCGAATTTACCCTCATACATTGAATCATTTTCATATTCATTCATCACTTCTTCCACACTCATTCTTAACAGTTGTCGAGATTCAGAATCAAATGAGTCGGGAGTTTCTTTGTCAGAATAGAGGAAACATTTTTCGAGAGGAGAAAGGGACTCGGCTATTTTTCCCAACTTTTCATCTTTATAGTCTTTGCCCACAGGAGCACGCATTCTTGTCATTACGGACCATAAACACAATGCCGTCAATGAATGAGGCTCAAAACTAGATTGTTCTTTTAACTTATGGATTTGTTCAGAGTAGATTTTTTCTTCTTCTTTATAATTCATGAGATACGGAACTCTTAAGAAGTTAAAACGACCTTTAAATGAATTAAAGTCAGGGTGTTGTTTAAAGGCTGCAAAATGAATTTCGTTTGATGAACCGATAAAAAAAATATCAAGTTCAGTCAGTATCCCTTGAAGATTGATGGTTTTTGATTCCATGGTCATGAGAAGATATTTAAAAGTATCTAATGGTCTTTTAAGTAAATCTGAAAATTCTAAAATTCCACGGTTGGCCAGAACGACTTCTCCGTTAAGAGAAAAAAGATTAAGGGATTGAAGACTCGGTGGAAGGGATGCAAGTCTTCTATCCATGGTAATCTGCTGAAGATTGGCATCGACATGAAGTTGTGGCTCAATCGTCGTTGCACCAATTGAATAACGACGGTTGATAAGCAAACGTTCAACGCGGATATGCTTAAACACATCCTGGAAGTTGCCTTTATAATTTTTCAAGAGAGCATCAAATATGAGGCGGTTTCTCTGAGAAAGATCACCATTGTAGAGATATGACTTACGAATAGTTTCAAGCCTTGTGACGTCGTGCTTGAGAGATTTTTCTATTAATGCCTGGCGGGCCTTAATAGGAATTAAAAGAAGAGGATGATCTTTTAACTCCGAGGTGATGATTGCACTGATATCTTTATCTTCTAAAAAGGCATAAGACATCACGTGTTTGTCACTGCCTTTTGCCGTACCTGAAAGTCCTAATGATCCTTTTACAAACTGATCAATGGGGAAAATCCAACTGAAGCTAAAAAGAGACCCTTCATCAGAAGCCGCATAATCTTCAGCGGAGAGCATGATTTTTTTAACAATACTTGATTTTGAAGAACCGTTAGGACCAACTAAAAGAATGAATTTATTATTGTAACCTTCTTCCATAAAGTTATGAAGATAATTGTAGATTCGTTTCTGAACTCGAACTTGGTCATACACAGGTGGTGCATCTGCATGTTCGCGAGTAAAAAGCTTAAAACTTCCATTTTCGTTTGAGCCGAAATAATCAAACATGTCCCGAAGGTATACGCATGTCGGACGTAATTCTTTGTGAGGATTTTTTTCGTAAAGATTCATGTAGTCATCGAAGGCCAAAACGTTGAGGTAATGACTTTCATTTTTGTTTACTTCATCCATCCAATTCATATAACCTTACCCTGTGAAAAGACACTCTGATTCTTCCATTATACCAAAGATCATCAAGATCTTGGTGGCCATTCTCATTTTAGGCATTATTTTGCTCTTCTTCCGTCCGCGTGATGAAGTGGGGCGAAAAAAAGTAGCACCTTGCACTCCAGAGAAGGTGTTTACTCAAGTGATCGAAGCTTCCCGTCCACGTATCTTGGAAATTTGGCAGGACGGGGATAAGTTTATCTCTAAACCCAACTTTAATTGTCCAAAAGAATTACAATTTTCTAAAGAAGTTGGGAGCAGTTATTACGAATGCCAACCTCACTTTTGGCAATGTTACTGGCAGGGTGGAGTGATTGAGCACCCCGAAATTGAAACGAAGTTATTTGGTCAGACATATCATCTTAGAGCGAAACCAAGCTTCACACCCATTGAAGAATTCTCTGAAGAGCCACGGTATTATAAAACAGTTAAGATGCCTGGCTTCAAAATAAAGTATGGTTATTTAATAGAATTTGAAGTTCGAGAAATTCCAGGTATCAGTCAGCATATGATCTTACCCGATGTATGCCGAGATACTTACCTTCCACAACGAATTTATGGTTATGGCAGTGGAAATGATCTTAAAGGGAGTGAAGGATTTATTTGGGACAATTTTGATCGAAATCTTTTTCTAGATAAGTTCTATGTAAGTAATCAGCGCGTGAATGAGTGGCGTTTGTTAACGGGTAAAAATGAAAAAGTGATTAAAAATCCTAGTCAATGGCCTCTTCCTGCTCTGCTAAATCAAAAAGAACAAAAACAATATTGTAGTTTTTTTGGTAAACGACTCATGGAAGCGAAACTTTTTGATGCTTCTTTTATGATTCCAGGTGATCAACTTAATCATTTACCTGCTAAAGTTTTACGACCTCAAACGCCTTGGCAGCGAGACATCGGCAAAACTTTTTTAGGAATGTCGAGAATCAATGAGGACTATCAATTGACTCCACTTGATTGCCAACTGGCCCAAGTTGAAGGGTGCCCTGAAAAAAGATTTACAACAGATTCGTCCGGATGGGTGGGTATCAATCATGGTCTAGGGTTTTATCCTGAAGCGTTGGTTAATGATATTGAACCTGAAAAAAATCTAAAATTATCATCAAAGTTATTGCCTGCATCTTCTCCTTGGCATGAATTAGGACTTCGTTCTTCCTGGAAAGGCGAACAGGAGAGCTCCTTGCCCGTAGCCTTCCGATGTTATGAAGAGGTAGTGAAATGATGGCATGGATATTACTTATTTTAAGTGCTTTAACTTTTGCTAAAGCGCCAACACGATGGAAT
>CAMCZE010000016.1 GCA_945885655.1 Bacteriovorax stolpii
CGTGGACTTATGCAATTGATGCCTATGACTGCTAGACGCCTTCGTCATTCGGTTAGAGATCAGCACTTAACAAATCCAAAGATCAACATTGAACTTGGAACAAAGTATTTTAAAGGTCTTCTCAAAAGATATGATGGGAACTTAGTTTATGTTCTGTCTGCTTACAATGCAGGTGAATCACGAGTTGAACGCTGGAAAAATCTATATTTTGATGTGGATGAATCGATTCTTAAAAACATTGAGGCAATTCCGTTCCTCGAAACTCGTAATTACGTAAAACTTATCTTTAGAAATATCTTCTTTTATAAACTCTTGTTAGAGAAAAAAGAAGAGCTCGCCGATACAGGCGAGCCCAACAAAATATACGATGTTAATTTGGGTTTTAAACGTTAAACCTGAAATGAATGATGTCCCCGTCTTTAACGACATACTCTTTGCCTTCAACGCGGAATTTACCCGCTTCTTTTACCTTGGCCTCTGATCCAATCGAAAACAAATCATCACAATGATAAATTTCTGCTTTAATGAAACCACGCTCAAAATCAGTATGTATTACTGCTGCTGCTTGAGGTGCTTTAGCACCTTTAGGGAAAGTCCATGCACGAACTTCTTTAACTCCTGAAGTGAAGTATGTGTACATATCAAGCATTTCGTAACCAGCACGGATCATTTTAGATAGGCCTGATTCTTCGATACCAATATCTTTTAAGAAAGCCTCTTTTTCTTCTTTTGATTCAAGAGCAGCTATTTCAGATTCAATCTTTCCACAAATTGTAATGACCTGTGAGCCTTCTTTTGCGGCAATCTCACGAACTTGTTTTACATAATTATTTTCTTCTAAGATGTTGGCCTCATCAACGTTACAAACGTAAAGCATCTTTTTCATCGTTATCAAATGAAGATCTGAGATGGCCTCTTTTTCATCTTCTTCTAAACCTAATGAGCGAGCCGCCTGGCCTTCTTCAAGAACTTTTACAAGACGGTCTAAAATTGGCTTTGAAATTTTGGCTTTATTTTGCACATTTTTATCCTGAGACTTCATGAATTTCTCAAGAGTCTGAATTCTTTTGTTAACAGTCTCAAGATCGGCCAGAGCTAATTCGATATTGATTGTTTCAATGTCTGATACAGGATCAACTTTACCTGTAACATGAATAATGTCTCCATCATCAAAACAACGAACAACATGACAGATTGCTCCAACTTGGCGAATGTGACCCAAAAATTGGTTCCCTAATCCCTCACCTTTTGAAGCACCCTTAACAAGGCCTGCAATATCTACAAATTCAGTAATAGCAGGTACTGTCCTTTCGGGTTTAACAATCCCTGCTATTTTATCTAAACGACTATCAGGGACATGAACCACACCAACATTTGGCTCAATTGTACAAAATGGATAATTTGCAGCTTCAGCTGGAGCCGAGGTCAATGCAGAAAAAATAGTGGATTTTCCCACGTTTGGTAAACCAACAATTCCACAGTTCATACCCATATCGATCTCCTCTACTTACGCTAAAAGATTTTTTTTATTATATATGCCAACTTTAGCTATTCCCTCTACCACACAATTAAGCATTGGGTCATGTAGTTTCTCCAATAATAGCGGCATTTGAATCTGTTCATCCTTACTAAAAGCACCAAGGACCCAATTGGCAACACTTCCATGCACAGGTTTTCCCACTCCGATACGCATACGAGCGAAATCGTTTGTTCCTAAACATGCAGCAATAGATTTTAGGCCATTGTGTCCTGCAAGGCCTCCACCCATTTTAAAATGGACTTGCCCAAACGGAATATCAACTTCATCATGAATCACCAAAATCTCTGCGGGTTCAATCTTATAAAAAGAGGCCAGAGGTTGCACCGACTCACCAGAAAGATTCATATAAGTCAGTGGTTTTAAGGCATAAAGCTTTTTATTTTTATGAGTTGCTTCGCAGTACAGGCCTTTAAACTTATTTTTCCAAACTGAGTTTCTAAATAATGGTGAAGCATCCAATAACATCCACGCAATATTGTGACGAGTTTGAGCGTATTCAGGGCCAGGATTTCCGACGCCAACGATAAGCTGAATCATTAGATGAAAAGTGAACTAACCGAATCATGATTAAATGTTCGGTGGATTGCTTTGGCCAATATATCAGCAGTAGATACGACTTTTATCTTGGACAATTTACGACCTTCTTCACACAAAGGAATTGTATCAGTGATGATTACCGATTCAAGTTCTTCGCATTCGGAAATTCGTTTGATGGCAGGATCAGAAAAAACGGGATGGGTTGCTGCAGCATAAATACGATTGGCCCCATGTTTTCTTAGGGCCTTGGCAGCCTGAACTAAAGTTCCAGCAGTATCAATCATATCATCAATGATAATACAGTCCTTACCTTTGACATCTCCAATCACATTCATGGCCTCGGCCACATTTGGTCCTGTTCTGCGTTTATCAATAAGGGCCATGTCGGTAGAGAGTTTTTTGGCAAAATGACGAACTCGCTCCACCCCGCCTGCATCTGGAGAAATGCAAATTGCGTTTTGACGATCCAGGTTTTTTTCCATGTATTCAAGAAGAACAGGAGAAGCAAAAATATTATCAAATGGAATGTTAAAAAATCCCTGGATCTGACCAGCGTGAAGATCCATGGTGACAACTCGAGACGCACCCGCAACTGTCATCATGTCAGCAACTAACTTCGCTGTAATAGGAGTACGGGGAGCACTCTTTCGGTCTTGTCGAGAGTATCCATAATGCGGAACAACGGTAGTAATGGAGTTAGCAGACGCACGTTTAAGCGCATCAACAATGATCAGTAGTTCCATTAAATGCTCGTTTACCGGCGCACTTGTAGACTGAATGACAAAGACATCTGCCCCTCGAACGTTTTTTTCGATTTCACAATAAACTTCACCATTTGCAAAGCGTCGAATTTGAGGGTTAACCAAAGGAACATCTAGAAATTCAGAGATTTTTTTAGAGAGATGGGGATTTGAGGTACCAGAGACTAGAACCATTCGTCTCACGCAGATCTCCTTAAAAAATGGTAGGGGTGGCAGGGATCGAACCTGCGTATGGCAGAATCAAAATCTGCTGACTTACCACTTGTCGACACCCCTACAAATAACTTGCAACGTCCAGTGAATATAGATTATTGAATTCTTTTTTGCAAGTCATCCGAACTGAAAACTCCTCTCTTTTTTATCAGTCTAGTCTTTCCACATCCCGAGGGATTTTCTATATTTGTTTGCTAACTCATATTTGTTTTTTCGACCCAGCCTTATAAGGAGTCTTTTGTGAATAGAACCATAACTCGTCTTACTCGAGTTTTTTTTATTTCTGCCCTAAGCATCAATTCTGCAATGGCTCTTCCAATCGATTGGACAGGAACGTTTGGTGTCGACACCCACCTACTAAATAATTTCCGTCGCACAAACGATAGAATTACTAAAAATGCCGCAACTAAAACTGGAACTCAAGGCATTGCCAGTGGCGATAATGGTGCCAATTTTCAAACTTATGTTTTTAAACTGAATCCTCAGATGATCGTAAATGACGGCGTAACCTTAAAGGGTGAGCTTTCAACAGGTAGTATCCGCGGTGGTTACGCTGGTGATAACTCCGCCAATAATTCTGATCCCTCTAATACTGGAAATAACTCCTATTTCTTCACCTCTCCGGCCCAAAGGAGTGGTTTAAATATTAACCAAATGTATATGGAGCTTTATGCAGATACGGCCCTTGTAAAACTTGGCCGAATGTCTAAGCATTACGGACTCGGGGCCATCTATGATGGTGGAAATGAGGCATGGGATCGATTCTTCACAATGTATGATGGTGCTGAAGCTGAAATGAAAATTGGAAATTTCAGCTTGATTCCTAGTTGGTCAAAAATTTCCTCTTATGATGATACGAACAGAAAATCTCAACCAGCTGGTGGATGGGACGTAAGGGAAATGGGAGTTGTGGCAAAATACGATAATAAAAACAGGGATCTTGAAGTCAGCGTTCTTTATGCCAAAAGACATTCTGAAAGAAAAAACTCTCTTTATAATTCAACGACAACAACAGGTGAAATAGATCGTGAGAAAAACGAAGTAACTATTATAAATCCCTACCTGGCAAAAAAATGGAATAAGTTTAAAATTGCTCTCGAAGCGCCAATGATGACTGGTGATTATGGTCGCGTTTATAGCGCGACACAGAAATCAAGAGTAACTTCAAACGCTTATATTCTTGAAGCCAAATATGATCTCAATCCTAAATGGGACATCGGAACAAACCTTGGTCAGATCAGCGGCGATAAAGGTAGTTCTAATAAATTTGAAGCCACTTATCTTCACCCTAATTATCATGTCGCTGACCTTATGTTCCGTTACCACTACCCTTCTTTTAACGAAGGAACTAAGTCTGTCTTTGATTCTTCTATCACGAACACTCGTTATTATAAATTGTATGCCAACTATAAGTCAGATAAGTGGACATGGAAGGGATCATTTGTAATTGCCAATGCTCTAGAGACTGCTCAGTCTGGTAAACGTTCTTATCACCATGAGGAAAACTACGCCTTCACATCGACACAAAAACAATCTAAAGACTTTGGTCATGAGATTGATTTTGGTTTTGATTACCGCTGGAATCCAAACGTCACGATGAGTGGTTATTATGGTTATTGGTTTGTTGGAGACTATTATGCTTTTAGCAATACCAACCAAAAAATTAACCTTGAGAACGTACATGGTGGTGGTTTAAGAGCTACTTTAGAATTCTAGAAATTCTATATCTCCCAATTTTCCTATATGAAAGGCCCATTTTTGGGCCTTTTTTTATCTTCCAAAAAAACTATAATTTGAGTAAGCCTGATAATTCTGCGGATACATCTGGTTTTGACCATAACCCTGTTGTTGATATCCATACGCGTTTGGCATCTGCTGTTGCCCACCCCCAGTCCAGTTAAATCCATATGAACTTTGAGGCTGCTGTCCATACATCTGTTGAGGATTATAAAATCCATAGGCTTGATTTCCTAGGGTCTGAGGCTGGTACTGGAAGGGACTATACTGCTGAGACGGCTGTTGAAACATGTTCTGTTGAGCATACGGAGTAGTAGGCTGGTATTGTTGAGTCGGGAAGAATGGTGACTGCTGTTGATAGTTTTGAGGCATGGCCTGTTGTTGACCCTGAACTTGTTGTCCCGGTTGTTGCCCAAAATTATACAAAGTTTGCTCTCTTCTTGGAGGTAATGAAGAGTCTTCTTCTTTGGCCTCTGGAAGATCATCAGGAGTCTCCTCTCCATTTTGAGCTGCCACATAACGGCGACCTTCATTTTCTAGTACATGGTATGACTTGGCCTTTTCTTCAAGCTCAGCAATTCTTTCTGCATCAGCCTTAGTTCTACGAATCAAATCTTCTTGTAGCTCTTGAATTCTTGCATCAGCATCTGCCGAACATTTTGCATAGTTTCTAAAATATTGAGTACAATGGCCGCCAGGTTGCTTACGCTGAAATTCACTATCAATTTCTGCCGCATAATTCTGAGAGCGCTCTTCAGCAGCTCTACGAATGCGAGCAATTTGTTTGATTAAATGATCTGAAGTACCAGTCACTTGACCCGTCTTAACATCATATTTTTCCTTCTCCGAAACTAGAAGTTTCGTGAACTGCCTTTTCTCTTTTTGAATTTTTTTCATGGCAGAATCGGGAGTGGCAACCACATTGTTGTGTCTAGTGCCTATAGTCCCATAATGATGAATGACAAGCTTCATTGTATTCATCTTTTCAGCTTCAGCAAAACGTCCATCATCAAGAAGCTTTTGCACATGAGATGACATAAAATATGGTTTTGCGCTCAATGCACGCAGCTTAACCAATTCTTCCTGAAACTCTTTTTTGATATTTTCATCTTTGCCACCAGTTGCTGCCAATTGGTCGTATAATTTAAGTACATATTCGGTTTGAGGCTTAACAACATACTTCTCAAAATCAGCTACAATTTTAAGATCATCTTCAGTATATTTCCCTGAAGCGATTGCGGCCGCAGCTTTTATTGCAGCTTCCTTAATAAGGTTATCTCTGATCTCTCCCAGTACTTTGTCATACTCTTCGTACTTATCAATGAAGTCGGTCACTTTATAATATTCATCGACTTTACATTCTTTTAACTTCTCTGCTTCAGCTTCAAGACGTGAACGTCTTTCATCTGAAAAAGAAACGACCGCATCCACGGCATTATTAATTTTTTCAAAATGGTCACAATTATTAATTTTGAGAAATGATCCGTGCTTGGCCTTAGCTAAGGCCGAATCACGCCCTGTAGACACAAACACAACTTTTCCTGAATCGTTTACATCATTAAATGTTTCAGTAAGAGGCGTATCGTAAATGGCATCTGGAACAACCTCTCCATTAACGAGCACTCCTGATTTTTCAATACATTCTTCAAAACCTTGAAGTGTTGGTTTAAAAATCATATCCTCTGTTGGAAGTGAGCGACCGTCTTTTACTTTGATCACTTTGTATTTACAACCATCGGCCGTACAGCTTGAATCTTTTTTAATAATGGCTTCAATAGCATAAGTTTTTTTGCCATCAATTTGCACAATACGTTTATTCCACTTAAGCATGGAATTACAGTTACTCACCATACCTGGAGCTGAAACTGTCAATCGTCCCGCTCTTGGATCGTGACCCAGCTCAAGTTCACCATCATTGGTTAAAATAAGATTTGAAATAAACGAAAGTGGAACAGAAACTTGCTCGTCACTTTCGCAGACTCCGGAAGAAATCGAGGATGATTCTGATATAGGCACCACTGAATCCGGTGAACTTTTCCCACCCTCAGATTTGGGTGAAATTGTTTTTTGATAATCACCAAGTTGACTAAACACACCCTTAGCAAAAAGGTGTGGTGTCACAAATAATAACAGGATCCCAAGGGTCTTTTTCATAATGGCCTCAAAACGTAAGTTGAGTTTTCTCACCATCTATTCGGAAAAAATGTCTTAAGACTTAAGGATTTAGATCATTGTGTAGGGATCAACATCAATTTTATAAGAAATTGAACTTACTGATTTATAGTTTATTTCAAATGATTTCAAAAGGTTGTGTAGCTGAGTAAGGTCTTTTGATTTTAGCAATAAAGACCAAGTGAATTGGTTTGATTTTTTCTCAATATGGGCCGGTCGAGGACCCAAAATGGAAACATCTGGAAAATGTTGGCGGATTAAACTTTTAAGCATGGGGCCCACTGTCTCTGTCACATGAGGGATTAGTCTGTCCTGAAACCTAGAAGAAAAATGTACGAGTGCTAATCGTTTAAAAGGTGGGCAGTCACACACATCCCTCATCTGTAATTCATCTTCATAAAACCGATGAAATTCATGGGCCTTAACAATTTGAAACAATGAACTTGTTGGATTTAAAGTTTGAATGAGAACCTTTCCATCTTGCGAATATCTACCTGCCCTTCCCGCAACTTGAGTAAGAGTCTGATAAACTCTCTCTCCAGAACGAAAGTCTGGAAAGTTTAATTGATTATCAATTCCTAAAATCAGCACCATTTTCACACGACGAAAATTATGCCCCTTTGAGAGCATCTGAGTACCAACCATCAGATCAATTTTACCTGAGTGAAAATCATCTAATCGTTGTTCCAATTGTTTAAGACCTTTAATTTCGTCCCGATCAAATCGTTCGATGGTTTTTCCTGGAATCAAACGTTTTAATACGTCCTGAACTTTTTCTGTGCCAAACCCCTTATGGGAGAGGGTCATACAACCACAAGCTCCACACTGGTTTGGAACTGGCTCATGATACTCACAGTGATTACATGCAAGTTGATTTTTCTTTTTGTAAAACCTAAGGGCGATGGAACAATTTGGACAAGTGAACTGATGCCCACATCCTCTGCATTGCATGTAACTCGCAAAACCTAATCTATTCACAAATACTAAAACTTGTTCCTGGCGACCGAGTGCCTCTTTAATTGCAAGAAGTGATGCTGGAACCAGTGGCCACATATCATCTTCTTTACCAGATTTATCTCGGGCATCTACAAGTTCAATGTTAGGTAAAAAGGCATCACCTGCACGATCTTTCATTTCAAATAGGCCTGATGATGTTTCTGATTTATGAAAGTTTGCGTACGATTCAAGGCTTGGTGTGGCCGAGCCCATGATTAAGGGTATGTTAAGTAATTGTGCTTTTTTGCTTGCGACATCTCGGGCATTATAAGGACAACGGTCATCTTGTTTAAATGAAGTATCATGCTCTTCATCGATAATGATGAGACCAAGGTTTTTAAGTGGGATAAAAACAGAACTTCTAACACCTAGAATAAGTAGTGGTCTATTTAAATTTCTTGCCATCAACCAAATCTGATACTTTTGCGAATCCGAAATTTCTGAATGATATGATAATACAGGTGCATTTAGGTAGTGTGCAAAAGTAGTAATGAATTGTGGAGTTAAGTTAATCTCGGGCAAAAGAAATAAAACACTTTTACCCTCTGAGAGCATTTTTTGAATCAGGTTTATATAAACGATGGTTTTCCCACTTCCTGTCACTCCATGGATAAGGAAACGTTTAAATTTATCTGTCTGGCTACTCAACGCTTCAATAATTTCTTTTTGAATCGTGTTCGTCTCAAATTCAACTTTTTGATTTTGTCCTTGAGTTTGTTCAAGGGCCCTCGGTCTTTTTAGATGATGTGGTAAACAATCAAAAATTAACTGACCCAGGCTATAATGATAATATTGGGACATCCATTCATAAACAGCGAGCTCTTCTTCTAACAAACTCCAGCTAGGTATAATAGAAAGGATCTTTTTAATTTTATCTTTCGGTGCCTCTAGATAATCTTTTGCCATAGATTCATCAACAGATAGAACTGCTCCCAGGGCGGTACGTTTCCCCAGTGGAACTTCCACAGCATCACCACGCTGCAGCTCCCCTTCATAGTAGTAGAGGAGACCAGAGTTTTTGAGAGGGTAATTGACTGCAACCCGGGCAACTTTAATTAAAGTAGAAATTCTGGTCTCTCAACAGTCATATCTTTAGACTTAAGAATTTGTTCCCACTTTGAAACTCTTTTGGCCACATCATCTTCTTTTTCTGTGTAGTGACGAAGATTTTTAATTTCAACTTGAAATGATTCGCCATTAAAGTTTTTGATCATTATAAATCGTGGCAAAACGTGTGTTCCATTGGCGAGCCAGAAATTGCGACTAATAATTTCAAATTCTCCAGCTGCTGACTTATATCGAACTTTTTGTACTTCACGTTTTTGATAGGAAATTACAGCTTCAAAAGAACCGGCATTCACCAACCAGACCATGTCATTTTCATCTTTGCCAAGTTTTACATGTTTAGTGTCTACATACATGGACTCATCCATGATTTGTGTCACTCTACCTCTTGCGCCAGGATCTTCAGGCTTAAGAGGATTTATTTCAGTCTTGCGAGCGTTTCTGTCGCGATTGATGCTCGCTAAGTAATTTTTATAATTGGCCAAAACATCGATCTTTTGACGATTGATAATTTCATTATTTAAACGAACGGGTATTCCAAGAGATTTTAGATAATTTACCATGTGTGAGCCGTTGTTAAGCCCCATTGAATGAAGAAGAGCAAAAAAAATGCCCTTCTCAATTTGTTCCTGTGTGGCCTTCATTGTATGGGCCGTAAATTGATTGTAATGAATCTTGTGAACCAAAGAATCTTCTGAATAAGTGGAGTCCGTATATTTTGTCTGAGAAACTTTAAGCGAGTCTCCTTGGCCTTTAGTCATAAAAATTTTATAATAATCTTCAGGAGTTGTAGGTGAAATCTCCCCCGGTTGAATTTTTCTCACAGAAAAATTTATCACAAAGCCATTTCCAATAATGTCTGGATTAGAACCGTTTCGAAATAAAGATTCGACAGTAGGCACGTAAGCAAAAACATTACTGGCCAAAATTGAGAGGAAGATGAAAAACTTAATCATAATTTAATTCCATTTTTTAAAAGTCTCATCTTCAAATTTTCCAAAAAAGTATCACGTATGTCAGGGTCTTTAAGTGCAAAGTCAATTGTTGCATCTAAATAACCGTGAATATTCCCTGTGTCGTATCTTTCACCTGTAAACTTATAGGCAAAAACATCTTTTTCTTGGCACAAAACATTGATGGCATCAGTTAGCTGATACTCGTTTCCAGCACCACGAGGGATCGTTTCAAGGATTTTAAAAATATCTGGGGTTAAAATATATCGACCAGGAGTTGCAAGATTAGTTGGAGCATCTTCAGGTTTTGGTTTCTCTACCATTCCTGTCATACGTAAGGTTTTCTCATTAACGATATCACCCTTAACAATTCCATATTTTTGAGTTTCATTCTTAGGAACTTCCATCACTCCGATAACAGATGCTCCCTTATTAGCTATTGAAATATCCATGAGTTGTTTGATTGCTGGAACTTTATTCACAACGATGTCATCTCCTAATAAAACGGCAAAGGGCTCATCTCCAATCATACTTTTTGCCATCAAAACAGCGTGGCCCAATCCTAATTGTTCTTTTTGGCGCACACTGGTCACGTCCACCATGGAACCAATCTTACGAATAAGCTCCAGTTCTTTGGTTTTTTTATTTCTTTCTAAGAATGCTTCTAATTCTTGATTACGATCAAAATAATCTTCGACTGCAAATTTCCCTGACGAAGTTACAAAAATAATTTGTTCAACTCCTGCCTCTACAGCTTCTTGAACGATGTAGTGAATCATTGGCACGTTGATTATGGGAATAATTTCTTTTGCTATCTCTTTGGTTGCGGGAAGAAATCGTGTTCCTTTACCAGCAATCGGAATTATCGCTTTTCTTATTTTCATAATTACCCTTGTTTTAGAGAGTTTTTTTCTCTACATTTTTCTCTATGAAGAAAGTTTATATTTTAGCTGTCTTATGTCTGATTTGCCAGTCGTCATGGGCCCAAATTCGTGATTTCCAAACTTCGAGACTAACTTCAACGGCCGGGACCGGTGTTGCTAGTATTCTCACCACTGAATCTGCACTCTTAAATCCTGCATCTGCAGCATTTTTTCAAGATTCCAGTGCGTCTTATCAAAGAAATTCAGCTTCTCTAAAGAATCAAGATAGGCTCCGTAACTCTCGGCCCGATAAATTTCCCAAAGACAATGTTTCACATGGATACTTTCTTGCCGATCATTCTGGTCCACTTAAAGGCGGAGTCGCTTACATCAATCAAGATGAAAATAAATATAAACGAGAAAGAATGGCCATTCACGCTGCTGCCCCTATGGGTGAAAGCACTTCGATGGGTGTAAGTTATCGCTATACTAGAGATAAATTACCAAATTCTCAGGCCCACCGTCATGACACTTTTCACCAAGTGGCTTTAGGGGTTGTGCAAATTATTGATGAGAACACCATTGTTGGTGCTGTTTTAGTTGATCCCACGAGAACAAATCCAGGTGATGAACGTTTGTTAGGTGGTTTTCAATATAAAATTGCAGATAAACTCATGGTTTTAGGTGACGTTGGTTATCAATATACCAAGGCCTATAACAAAGCCTATCTTTGGAGCGCCGCTCTTCAAATAAATATTTTTGCTGATTTTTTCATTCGGGGCGGACAATTTTTTGACAACGTGCGAAACTTTAAGGGTACCGGCTGGGGTGTAAGTTGGATTGGCCCACGTCTTGGGATCGAGTTTGCTCAAAAATATTCCGATCAATTTGCTCGGAACGCCTATGTTTATAAAGATGAAAACATTGTGGATACTTCTGTTTCTGCTTTAATCAAATTCTAAGAATAAAATTCTTTATGCCGATAAATCTCCATGGCAATTGTAAAGACCGGAAAAAAAGCGCGCGATGAAAGAGAAAAAATGCTCGTTCTCAAAATGAAATTTGAGAATCGCATTACTATCGCAAAATTTGGGAAAACCGCATTAGATAGTGGTGATTACGGCAGTGCTTTAAAAAAATTTCTCGAATATCTTAACGTCATCGCTGAAAGTAAAAGATGTAATGATATTTATGCTCTAAGACCTACGCATTTTGATCCCAGAAAAGATATCACTGAAATGCTCATGATCAGTCATCTGTTTTTTGAAATGGCACGTATCTATGATGCCATTCCTCAGTTTCAAGGAGAGACCAAGTCCTGTCTTGAGCAGTTTGTTAATTTTTCAGCTAACCAGCCTTACCAAGTTATCAATTCAGAGATGGCCCGTAGAAAACTTAAAAAATTACAATTTCGTGATTCTGATAGTTTTCGCCACGCTTATTTACAAATCTTTGTGCAATCTAAAAAGTGCTACATTGTGACATTCTGTTATGGTGATACACACGTAATCACTCATCAATGCCGCGAATTTAAAACCTGGTTGTGGCAATATAGGTTTGGTCAAGAACTTGTTAGGCTCTATTATATTCATTCTTCTCAAATCATCGAGCGTTACGGACAAAATACATCTGTGCATTGGTTTAGCAGAATTTTTCTCAGACCCTGTCTGCTGATGTTTGCAAAGGTAATCCTTCCCTTTATACTAAAGTAATGTTGATTCTATCACGTCTCATTGTTAAAGAATGGTTCAAAAACCTTGTGGGAGCAATTCTTGTTCTTTTTCTATTGATTACAACTGCAGATCTTATTAATGGATTTTTACAGGGTAAAGAGGCATCCCAGGTTCTCCTAGAGTATGCACTCAAAATGCCAGAACTCATGAGCAGAATGTTTCCCATTTGCTGCCTTGTCGCTTCTTTGTTTTGTCTCAATCGTTTGAAAGCACACTCCGAGCTTATTTCTATTCTTGCCGCCGGTTATTCATATGCACGCATATATATGCTCATTGGTATTTGTTCATTTTTCATGGTGGCGCTGCAATTTGTTAATCTTGGTTATTTAGAGCCTATGGCAAACAAAGTAAAACGTCAGGAAATTCAAAAAAGTCAAAAATCAGAAGGAAAATACCTCACTCGAAGCTCACTTGAGGGTGGAAAATTTTGGTATAAATCAAAAAATTATTTCGCTTCATTCACTTTTTATGATCGCCGCCAGAAAGTCATTAAAGATTTAGAGGTATATTATTTTTCTGATACTCACATGAGCACTAAAATAATCCGCTCTAAAAACGCTTCGTTTTTACCAAGTCATAAATGGAAACTAGATGATGTTACCGAACTCAGTAATTTAAAAACCTCCACTTTCCCAATTGAGGTTTATAAAAAAACCCAGGAAATCATCCTTGAAGAAGTTCCGGAAGATTTTGGAGAATTTGAAGCAGATCTTACAACGCTCACATTTTTTAAATTGGGTCAGTTCGTAAACAGGCTTTCAAAGACAGGTCTAAATACCAACGAATATCAGATTATTTTACTTAATAAAATATTCCTTAGTTTTGTCTGTCTAGTTTTTGCCCTTTTGCCTCTTTCAACTATTTTTAATCCAAACCGCCGATCAAGCTCATTTGGTAAGAATGTGGTATTAACTCTTTTCGTAACTATCTTATTTTGGGTGCTTTACAGCTCGGCCATTGCCCTTGGTAATTCCGGGAAAATTTCTCCACTTATAGCAACCAGTAGTATTCCACTTTTATTTTTTAGTTTTGTGCTCTGGACGTTTAATAAGAATCGTAAACTCTCAATTTAATTTCACTGTGCCTTATGCTATAAAGGCTCCATGAATCTAGAAAATTATAAATTAAAGGGTGATAAGCTCCCTATTTTTACCTACCCCGATGCTGTTTTATCTCAAGTCGCCACCCCTGTGACTTCTTTTGGCGTGGAACTTGAAAAACTAGTCGGAAACATGCTTTTCACTATGTACCATGCACCAGGAATTGGACTCGCCGCACCCCAGGTTGGCGAAAGCATCAGACTTTTTGTGCTAGACGTTGATTATGACCGGGAAGTCATCACAAATTCTTCAGGCGAAGAAGAAGTTCGTATGACTGGTTACGCTCCTATGGTGTTCATTAATCCAGTTATCACTGGAACTTCTGGACAAACTTTTTTTGAAGAAGGCTGTCTTTCGGTTCCTGGCGTATATGAGGAAGTGAAACGTTTTGAAACTATTCATGTAAAATTTCAAAATTTGCAGGGTGAGTTTCAAGAAATTACTGCAGATGACATGCTTGCCATTTGTATCCAACATGAAAACGATCATCTGGATGGGATTCTTTTCATCGAACGCCTCAGTAATCTTAAAAAAAACTTTTATAAAAAGAAGATGGCAAAAGAGAGAGGACGTTGAAAAAATTCAGAGTCGCCTATTGTGGAACTCCAGACTTCTCGGTTCCTACTCTTGACCTTTTGGCCAATCATCCACATATTGATCTTCGTTTTGTAATTTCTATGCCAGACCGTCCAGCAGGAAGAGGCATGGAATTAAAATCACCAGATGTAATTGAATACGCCAAAGAAAAAAAAATTCCTTATTTTCAAACTGAAAACATCAATAAAGAACCCGCCATGCTGGCCCAACTTAAGAATGAAGAGTTAGATTTTATTGTAGTCCTGGCCTTTGCTCAATTTCTTGGAACAGAGATGCTTAATATGGCCAAGTTTGCATGTTTTAATATTCATACCTCGATTTTACCTAAATATCGTGGGGCCGCCCCCATTCAGTACGCTCTCCTACGTGGTGACACTGAAACCGGTGTTTCAATTCAGAAGATGGTAAAAAAATGGATTCAGGGGATCTCGTTCATTTCCATACAGTTCAAATTGCTCCTACAGAAAATGGTGGTCAACTTTACACACGCTTAAAATATCAAGCTGCTCTTGCCATGAATGACTTTATTATTAAAATTTTAAATAATAAAGTCACTTTTACACAACAAGATGAAACTAGGGTTTCATTTGCTCCCACTTTAAAAAAAGAAGATGGCCTTCTACATTTTGAGAAAAAAAGCGTCTCTGAAATCATGAATTTAATTAGAGCACTTGATCCATGGCCAGGTACGTACTGTTTTTTAAACGGTAAACGCCTCAAAGTTCTTAATGCAGAACCATACCATGCTAAAATTTCTGCAGGGATGGCCAAGAATGACATGGGATCACTTATCGTAGGTTGCCTTGATGGCACTCTTCATCTTACCGAAGTTCAACTTGAAGGAAAAAAAGTCAGTAGCGACAAAGAGCTTCTTAACGGTATTAAAACAGAAATCATCATAAGTTCTACCAAGGAATAATATGTCTATTATTGTTTCACCCAGTCTTCTTTCGGCAAACTTTCTAGATCTTAAAACTGATATCGAAAGTCTGAACAAAATTGATGATCTTTGGCTTCATCTAGACATTATGGATGGCCATTTTGTACCGAATCTTACTTTCGGTGAACCCGTGCTTAATCAGATTAAGACCGTGTGCAAACATAAACTTGATGCTCACTTCATGGTCACTGATCCAGACTTTTTTGCTGAAAACTTTAAGAATGTTGGATTACATAATTTTACCTTTCACTGGGAAGCCGTGACTCACCATGACCGCCTTATCGATAAACTTAAATCAATGTATGCTTCAGTGGGAATTTCCCTCAACCCTTCCACTCCCGTGTCTGTCATTCCTAAATATCTCTTAGGTAAGATTGATCTCATTCTACTGATGAGTGTAAATCCTGGATTTGGCGGACAGAAGTTTATTCCTGAAGTGATTGATAAGGTTATTGAGCTGGATCGCCTACGACATGAGAATAATTTTAAATTTCAAATTCAGGTTGATGGCGGAATCAACGATCAAAATGCTGGTTATCTCATTCAGGCAGGTGCTAATAATTTGGTCGCCGGATCTTATATCTTCTCTGAACCTAATAAAGACTATCTTTCCCGCGTGAATAAAATCCGCTAGGACTTAACTACATGAAAAAATTTGAACTTACTGGAACTAATATTTCTATTGAGGATGTTGCAACGATTGCAAAGGCGAAGACTGGACAGGTTCATCTCTCAATCCATCTCTCTTCTCTAGAAAAGATGAAACAATCACGTGAAGTTGTACTCAACATCGTTAAAAGAGGGAAGCCGGTTTATGGAATTAACACCGGCTTTGGTGCCTTGGCCTCAAAACAAATCGCGATCGAAGACCTTGAGCAGCTTCAGTACAACTTGATTCGTTCTCATTGCACTGGTGTGGGCAAACCATTTTCACGCGAGATTACTCGAGCAATCATGCTCTCGCGCGCAAATTGTTTAATTCAAGGTTTTTCAGGTGTTACACCTGAAACAATCGCTCTACTCTTAGATTTCATCAATTTCGGAATTCATCCCGTCATTCCTGAGAAAGGTTCAGTAGGTGCGTCTGGAGATCTGGCCCCACTTTCACATATCGCACTGGCCTTGATTGGCGAGGGAGATGTTGAATTTGAAGGCAAGATCATGCGTTCTGATTTTGTGATTCATCAAATTGGAAAAGTGCCAGCAAAACTTGGACCGAAGGACGGTTTGGCTCTCATTAATGGAACATCTGTTATGTTGGCCCTTGGATGTTTGGCATTAGTTGAAGCAAAAAAAATTGTAAAACTAGCAGACATTATTTCTTGTCTTACCCTCGACGCAGTTAGGGGAACGGCCAGTGCTTTTGATGAACGTATCTCACTTCTTAAACCACAACCGGGACAACTTGATTGCACTCGTAACTTGCTTAAAATTATTCAAGGCTCAGAGATCATTAACTCACATCCTAATGATGGAAAAGTACAAGACCCATACTCACTAAGATGTATTCCGCAGGTTCATGGGGCCTGCAGACAAACTCTCAGACATGCTGAAGAAGTTCTTGAAATCGAACTCAATGCCGTTACAGATAACCCTCTGGTATTTGCTGCCACCGGGGATGTTGTCTCTGGTGGTAATTTCCATGGGGAGGCACTCGCTTTCTGTATGGATTATCTGGCAATGGGTTTAGCTGAAATTTGCAGCATTGCTGAAAGACGTGTGGAAAAGATGATGAATCCACACTTCTCTGATCTTCCTGCATTTTTAACTAAGAACTCTGGGCTAAATTCTGGACTCATGATCGCCCATGTAACACTCGCGGCTCTTGCTTCTGAAAACAAGTATCTATGTCATCCAGCTTCCGTTGATTCAATTCCCACATCCACGGATAAAGAAGATCACGTGTCCATGGGTGTTACTTCGGGCAGAAAACTGCATGAGGTACTTGAGAATGTACAACATGGTTTGGCCATTGAGCTTTTATGTAACACTCAAGGATTAGAATTTTTAAGACCTCTTAAAACTTCTCCGTGTTTAGAAAAAGTTCATGCTCTTGTAAGAAAACATGTACAACCTATTGTTGATGATCGTGTTTTCCATAAAGACATTGAGAACCTCACTCATCTCATTAAAAACCAAGAAATTATCCAGGAAGTTGAATCCGTAACAGGACCACTTTTTTAAGGAGAATCATGAATAATATTCCACTTCCGCCAACTGGCGATAAATTAACCTGTAAGGGCTGGCACCAAGAAGCAGCGTTACGTTGTTTACTAAATAATCTTCATCCCGATGTGGCAGAGGACAGAGACAATCTCATCGTCTATGGTGGCAATGGTCAAGCGGCTAGAAACCATAAGGCCCTTGCTGATCTCATCTCTGCACTTACTAATCTTGAAAATGACGAAACTCTGATTGTTCAATCGGGAAAACCTGTTGCTATTTTTCCCAGTAACCCCCAAGGACCTCGAGTCTTAATCGCTAACTCAAACCTTGTTCCCAAGTGGGCCACCTGGGATCACTTTAATAAATTAAAAGACGAAGGGCTTATGATGTACGGTCAAATGACCGCTGGGTCTTGGATCTATATTGGTTCTCAAGGAATTCTCCAAGGCACTTATGAAACATTCATGGCCGCGGCCAGAAAACATTACGGACCCAATGCTACACTTAAAGGAAAATTAGTTTTGACTGGCGGTATTGGTGGAATGGGTGGAGCTCAACCTCTTGCCGTTAAAATGGCTGAAGGTGTTTGTTTGTGTTGTGATGTAAACAAATCTCGGATTGAGAAAAGACTTAAAACAAAATATCTAGATGTTTTGGCGGCAGACTTTGGTGAAGCTCTTCACCTTGCTCTTAAAGCTAAAAATAATAATGAAGCATTCTCTATTGGAGTGGTTGGAAATGCCGCTGACTTTTTCGAATTTGTCTTAGATCAGGGAATCGTACCAGATCTTGTAACAGATCAAACCTCAGCTCACGATCCACTCAATGGTTATGTTCCTGCTGGGCTTAGTACTGAAGAATCAGACGATTTAAGAAAGTCTGATCCAGCAAAATATGTTGAATACTCCTACGCAACGATGGGTCACCAAGTTCGAGTGATGATTGCTTTTAAGAAAAAAGGATCTCACGTTTTTGACTATGGTAATAATCTTCGCGCCGGAGCAGAAATTTCTGGCGTTAAAGACGCATTTAGTTTCCCTGGTTTTGTTCCAGCATATATACGCCCACTGTTCTGTGAAGGTTCTGGCCCGTTTCGTTGGGTGGCCCTTTCGGGAGATCCAGAAGACATCAGGGTCACTGATGAAGCATTAAAAGATCTTTTTCCAGAAAATAAATCTATGATCAATTGGCTTGATAAGGCCGGCAAAATGATTCAGTTCCAAGGTCTTCCTGCACGTATTTGTTGGCTTAAATATGGTGATCGTGAAAAAGCTGCCATCCTTTTTAATAAACTTGTTCGAGATAAAAAAGTTAAGGCCCCAATCGTTATTGGGCGAGATCATCTTGATTGTGGCTCCGTTGCAAGTCCTAATCGTGAAACGGAAGCTATGAAAGATGGCACCGATGCTGTTTCTGACTGGCCTCTTCTGAATGCAATGATCAACATCAATAATGGTGCAAGTTGGATCTCACTTCATCATGGTGGAGGAGTGGGTATGGGTTATTCTCAACACTCCGGTATGGTAATCGTATGTGATGGAACTCCAGAAATGGATATCCGTCTTTCAAGAGTCCTTAATTCTGATTCAGGCATGGGGATCGTGAGACATGCTGACGCAGGCTACGATATTGCCCTTAATATCGCCAAAGATGATAAGACTAAAATTAAATTTCCGTCATTAAATTAACATGACAAAAATTTATACTCATCTCAACGAAATCTTAACTCTAAAAGATGCTTGCACCAAAGATGGACGCAGGCTTAAAGCATCGGATTGCTCTATCGTAAAAGATGGTGCCGTTGCTTTTGATGATGAAAAGATTTTATGGGTAGGAGAAACATCATCCCTTCCATCTGAATACAAAAACATTAAGAGTATCAATCTTAAAGGACATGTTCTTACTCCAGAGCTTGTCGACTCTCACACTCATGTTGTGTTTGCCGGTGATCGTGCCCAAGAATACGCCGATAGACTCTCTGGCACTTCTTATGAAGAGATCGCTAAACGTGGTGGTGGAATCCTTTATACAGTTGGACAAACACAATCAACTTCATCCGAAGAGCTTTTCAACATTGCTTGCAAGAGAATTGAGCGCATCTATTCTTTAGGCATAGGAACGATAGAAGTGAAATCTGGCTATGGACTTGATTTTGATAAAGAGTTCCAAATCTCCTTAGTCATTGACCGTTTAAAACAGAAGTATTCACCAAAGATTCGTATTTTTAACACTTATTTAGCTGCTCATGATGTTCCAAAATCTTTTTCTTCCTCATCAGATTATCTAAAACAAGTAGTACTGCCTCTTCTTAAAAAACTGGCCCCATTAGAGATTATTGATGCCGTAGATATCTTTCATGAAAAAAATTACTTTTCGGCTGAAGATGTTGAGCAACTTTTCACAGAAGCTCAAACATTAGGAATCGCTCGGAAGATTCACGCCGATGAATTAAATAACAATGGTGGCGCGGAAATTGCTGCAAAGTTTTCTGCTTTAAGTGCAGACCATTTATTAAAAATTTCCGATTCTGGCATTTTAACCCTTGCACACTCTTCAACGGTTGCCACTCTTCTTCCTGGAACTGCTTTTTTTCTTGGCAAGCCATTGGCACCAGCTAGAAACTTATTAGATCAGGGTGCAAAAGTTGCCATTGGCTCGGACTTCAATCCTGGTTCTTGCCACTGTGATAATGTTTTAATGGTGGCCTCAATTTCAGCTGCTCAGTTAAAACTTAATCAGGCCGAATTGTGGTGTGCCATCACTCTCAATGCTGCTCATGCACTGGGATTAATCTCCCAAGGCGCCATCATGCCAGGCATGCAACCACGTTTTACCTTATTTAAGGCCGAAAGCGTTTCTCACATTACATATAATTGGGGTAAAAACTTGGCTACGGAACTTCTTTAAGAGCTTTATCAATTAAACTTCTGAATTCAGGGTCCATGAAATCGTGAATCTTTTGACTCACATAAATCACTTCTCCTTTAAAAAAAACAATTGAAACAGGATAAGTGTTAATTAAAAACTTATTTGAAATTGCTGAGTCCTGATCAATAACAGACTCAAAATTTAAACCATATTTTTTTTCAATTTTTTTAATATTGGATGCAGCATCGTCTTCGTCTCCATTTATGCCAACAACCAGTACATTCTTTTTGTATTTCTCTTGAAACTCCACCAAGGAAGGAAATTCTTGCAGGCAAGGGTGGCACCAAGATGCCCAGAAATTGAGGATTACAATAGGGGCCTTCAATGCCTTAAGATGCAGCATTCTGCTTGAAGTTGTAGTTATTTTAAGGGCTTGGAAATTTGTCTCATAAACGGAGTATTTTTGTTTATTTTGATCCACCTGTTTTGCATTAAGATGAAAATTGTCCCATAGAATTTGAGTGGAAAGAAATCCACTAAAGGCCATAATAAAGAAGAGAATGGGGATATATTTTTTCATAATTTTCTAAACAGATTGTATCCCATCTAAAGTGATTTATGAAGAGCATGAAGAAGATAAGATTATTGATTATAAAAAAGTTCCGATGGTTAAACCAACGTGGGCAATCAATCGTCGAATTTGTCCTTCTTCTAGTCGTAATCTCAAGCATTTCTTTTGGTTTCGTTGTGTTAATGAATCGAAATCTCTCACGGTATTGGGAACATTCAGCAAACCTCGTCATTAATGACAACCCGAATACGAAAACTGTAAGATTAAACCCATAATAAATCTACCAACCTAGGATCAGTTTCATGGGTTTTTTGCTTGCCATAGACCAGGGAACAACTGGCACAACTTCATTACTAATTGACGCCAAAACTCTAAAAGTCATTGATAAAGAAAAATGTGACTACCGTCAAATTTATCCTAAACCAAGCTGGGTTGAACACGATCTTGAAGATATTTGGAAGTCTGTTGCCACTTCTGTAACGGCTATATTAGTACGCCAAAAAACTGATCTTAAAAAAATCGAAGGCATTGGAATCACTAACCAACGTGAAACTACGTGTGCTTATGATAAAAAAGGAAATCCACTTTATCATGCCATTGTCTGGCAAGATCGAAGAACATCCGAATTCTGTGAAAAAAATTCTTCTGACTATCAAAATATTTGCCGAAAAAAAACGGGTCTACCACTTGATCCCTATTTTTCTGGCACAAAGATGCGTTGGTTTCTAGATAACGTTCCAAAGATCAAAGCCGCTGCAGAAAAAAACGATCTTTGTCTTTCAACGGTAGACACATTTCTTCTCTACCGTTTATCTGCTGGAAAAAGTTACTCCACAGAACCATCAAACGCTTCACGTACCATGCTTATGAACCTCGAGACATTCAACTGGGATGATGAACTCATAAAGTTTTTTGGCCTTTCAAAAAGTTTTTTACCAGAGATCAAAGAATCGTTTACCCACTTTGGCGAAACCAAAGACGTTGGTTTTTTGCCAGATGGTATACCCGTTCTTTCTATCTTGGGTGACCAACAGGCAGCTTTGTTTGGCCAGGCCTGTGTCAACGAGGGTGATATCAAATGTACTTATGGAACTGGCGCATTTCTACTCCTAAACACAGGCAGTAAACTTATCCACTCACAAACAGGACTTCTCACAACTGCTGCATATTCTTTCAGGGGCCAAAAAGCCTATGCCTTAGAAGGCTCGGCCTACATCGCTGGTGCTGCCGTTCAGTGGCTTCGAGATAATTTAAAAAGCATAAAGTCTTCACCCGAAGTGGAGGCACTCGCCCACGAAGTCAAAGACCTTTCACAGATGGAAAACGTCTTATTTTTGCCATTTTTTACAGGCATAGGAACACCTTACTGGAACTCTCATGCCAAGGCCGCGATTGTTGGCCTTACCCGTGATACCCACAATGGCCATATTGCAAGAGCTTGCCTGGAAGGCATTGCTCTTTCGGTGAATGATTCAGTATCGAGTTTTAAAAAAGATTTCACTCATCTTAATGACATTCGTGTTGATGGCGGAGCTGCTGCAAATGATCTTTTAATGCAAATCCAAGCGAACTTTTCACAAAAAACAATTCTTAGACCTCAGGTCATCGACACGACGGCCTTTGGTGTGGCCATTGGTTGTTTAGTTGGTAAAGGTGAAGTGGGCATTCAAGACATGGGACGATACTGGAAACTAGAAAAAGAACTTCATCCAGAAAAAAATAGTTATTACCCACAAAAAAAATCTTTATGGGATGAAACAATTAAACGCCTTTACCTTTAATTGTTTTTAAAAAGAAGATCTCTCAGCTCTGAGGCTTTTGTAATGCCGATCAGTTCAAGTTTATATTTTCCCTTGAGATCCTCGGCTGCTCTTTTAGATGTGATGACACGTCTATAACTCATTTGTGCTATTTCTTTCAAACGAATCTCCATCATTGGAACTGATCGCACCTCACCTGTTAATCCCACCTCACCTAAAAACAGGGTGTCATTTGGAACGGGCACGGCATAATAAGAACTTAATAATGAAGCTATAACCGACAAGTCATTTTCCCGAGTCGTTAACTTCATCCCACCTGCGACGTTTACGTAAATATCATTATATGAAAGAGGAATACCTAAAT